>JAEYZO010000544.1 GCA_023428035.1 Pseudomonadota bacterium
GCGCGGAGCATCCCCGCGGCGACGGTGTCGTTGGTGAGCGCGTCGACGACGATGAAGGCCCCCGTCGCGCGGCTGTCGGCGTAGGGGTCGACGAAGAGCGGCCGGTCGCAGCGCAGCACCGCGCGGCCGATGTCGTTGAGCGCGAGCCCCTCGGCGGCGCGGGAGCCCAGGGTCTCGAGGTCGAGGTGGGAGCGCACGGCCTCGAAGCGCGCGGGCACGACGCGCGTGGTGTGCTTCACGAGGTAGGCGCGGGAGGGGTCCATCGGGCGCTCGCTCATCCAGACCACGTCGGCCTCGAAGCGGCGGGCGGCGACGGGCTCGGAGCCCGGGTGCGCGCGGCGGTCTCCGCGCGCGACGTCGACCTCGTCGGCGAGCCGGAGCGTGACGGCCATGGGCGCCCACGCGGCCTCGACCTCGCCCTCGAAGGTGTCGATGGCGGCGACGGTGGAGCGCCGGCCCGAGGGCAGCACGGTGACGGCGTCTCCGCGGCGCACCACGCCCGAGGCGACGGTTCCCGCGAAGCCGCGGTAGTCCAGGTGCGGCCGGATCACCGACTGCACCGGGAAGCGCAAGGGGGCGCCCTCGCTCCCGCGGGGCAGCGGCGCGTCTTCGAGGAAGGAGAGGATCGTCGGCCCGTCGTGCCACGGCGCGCGGGCCGAGCGGGTCACGACGTTGTCTCCCTTGCGGGCGCTCACCGGGACGAAGGCCACGCGCTCGAAGCCCAGGGCGTTCACCACCGCGGCGAAGTCGTCGCGGAGGCGCTCGAAGACCTCTCGGCTCCAGTCGACGAGGTCCATCTTGTTCACGGCGACGAGGAGCTGGCGGATGCCCAGGAGCGACGCGATGCACGCGTGACGTCGCGACTGCGGCAGCACCCCGAGGCGAGCGTCGAGGAGCACCACGGCCACGTCGGCGGTCGAGGCCCCGGTCGCCATGTTGCGCGTGTACTGCACGTGCCCCGGCGTGTCGGCGAGGATGTACTTGCGCCTCTCCGTGGTGAAGTAGCGGTACGCGACGTCGATGGTGATGCCCTGCTCGCGCTCGGCCCTGAGCCCGTCGGTGACCAGGGAGAAGTCGATGTCCTCGCCGTCGCCGTCGCGGGTGGCGCCGCGGGCCGAGGCGCGCTTCACCGCCGCGAGCTGGTCGTCGAAGATCCCGTCGGCGTCGTGCAGCAGCCTCCCGATGAGGGTGCTCTTGCCGTCGTCGACGGAGCCGATGGTGACGAAGCGGAGGAGCTCCTTCTGCTCGTGCTGCCGGAGCCAGTGCTCGATGTCGCTCATGGTGTGCTGCGGTCCCGGTGCGGGTTCAGAAGTAGCCTTCGCGCTTCTTGAGCTCCATCGAGCCCTCTTCGTCGTGGTCGATGAGCCGGCCCTGCCGCTCGCTGGTGCGCGCGGTGATCATCTCGCGCACCACGTCGGGCAGGGTGGTGGCCTCGGAGCGCGTCGCGGCGGTGAGGGGGTAGCAGCCCAGCGTGCGGAAGCGCACGCGCTCCATCCGCGGCGACTCCCCCGCGCGCAGCGGGAGCCGATCGTCGTCGACCATGATGAGCTGCCCCTCGCGCTCGACCACGGGCCGCTCGGCCGCGAGGTAGAGCGGCACGATCGGGATGTCTTCGAGCATGATGTATTGCCAGACGTCGAGCTCGGTCCAGTTGGAGAGCGGGAACACCCTGATGCTCTCGCCCTTGTGGATGCGGCCGTTGTAGAGGTTCCACAGCTCGGGGCGTTGGTTGCGCGGGTCCCACTGCCCGTCGCGGTCGCGGAAGGAGTACACCCGCTCCTTCGCGCGGGACTTCTCCTCGTCTCGCCGCGCCCCCCCGAAGGCCGCGTCGTAGCCCCCGTGCTTGAGCGCCTGGAGGAGCGCCTGCGTCTTCATCACCGTGGTGTACCGGGCGCTCCCGTGCTCGAAGGGGTTGATCCCCGCGGCGCGGCCCTCCTGGTTGGTCCACACGCGGAGCTCCATCCCGTGCGCGCGGGTGAAGGCGTCGCGGAAGGAGATCATCTCCCGGAACTTCCACGTCGTGTCGATGTGCAGGAGGGGGAAGGGCAGCGGCGCGGGGTGGAAGGCCTTCATCGCCAGGCGCAGCATCACCGACGAGTCCTTGCCGATGGAGTAGAGCATCACCGGGTTGGCGAACTCCGCCGCCACCTCGCGGATGATGTGGACGCTCTCGGCCTCCAACTGCCTCAAGTGGGTGAGCCTTCGGGCTTCGATCTGCACGGCTTCGTTCAATATATCGAAGGCGTGTCTATGGCAAACGGGGCGTGGCAGGCTGTAGCCCCATGGGCGTCGCGCGCACGACGGTGGCTCTGGCGCTGGTGACGGCGCTGGGGTGTGACCGCCGCACGCTCCCGGCTCCGGCGATGTCGTCGCGACCCGAGCCCGTGGCGGTCGAGGTCGCCGAGCTCGACGCGGGTGAGCCCGACGCGGGGGAGCCCGAGGTGGCGGTGGTGATGCCCCCCGCCGACGCGGCCCCTGTTCGACCGGGTCGGCCCGCCCTCGACCTGCGCATGGACGACGGCTGGCCCGCGGTGAACGCGTGGAACGCCCGCATGGAGGAGGAGTACGGGGCCTTCGTCGCGGCCCTCGGGTCGGCCATCGCCGAGCGGCGCTGCCGGCGGCTCGACCAGTGCCTGCGCGACCCGGGGATCAACACGCTCTTCGACGAGGGCGACCGGCGGCTTCGGTTGAGCGTCGACTGCGCCGACCTGCCGTACATCCTGCGGGGGTACTTCGCGTTCAAGCGGCGGCTGCCCTTCGGCTTCGTGAGCCGCGTGCGTGGCCACGGCGACGACGCGCGGTACACGGTGAGTACGCGTCCAGACGAGTGGAGGCACTGGCGGCAGTACCGCACCCCGCGGGCCTTCTTCGCGTCGATGACCTCGGAGGTGCACTCGGGGATGTACCGGCTCTCGCCCCGGCACGAGCGCGGGGACTTCTACCCGCCCGCGATGCGGCGAGGCTCGGTGCGACCCGGGAGCGCGTTCTACGACCCGAACGGGCACGTGCTGGTGGTGACCGAGGTTCGCCGCGACGGGGCGGTGTACCTCATCGACGGTCACCCCGACGGGAGCCTCACCTTCAAGCGCTTCGGCGAGGCCTTCGCGGTGGGCACCCGCGGGCTGGGGGGAGGCTTCAAGAACTTCCGCCCGCTGCGGTGGGACGGCCGCGCGCTCACCCGCGCGACGAACGCTGAGATCGAGGACTTCGACGGCGACAGCCAGTACTCGCCCGAGGCGTGGGCGGCGGGCGCTCCGCCGGAGCCGGTGGAGGACGCCGGGCGTCGCTCGCGGAGACGTCAGGGGCCGTCGTACTACGACTGGGTGCGGCGCTCGCTCGCGGCGCCCGACGCGGTGCTCGACCCGGTGCAGGAGTTCCGCGAGCAGCTCACGGCGCTGTGCAGGGACGTCGCCGATCGGGCCGAGGCCGTGCAGCTCTCCCTCGACGCGGGGCTCCACCGACGCCCGCACCCGCCCGCGCTCCCGTGGAACATCTACGGCACCAGCGGCGACTGGGAGACGTACTCGACGCCCTCTCGCGACGCGCGCCTGAAGGCCTCGTTCCGTCAGCTCTACGAGCACGCGCAGACCCACGCGACGGACCCGTCGCGGCGCGACGCGATGCGCGCCGCCTGGGTCGAGCTCGCCCCCACCGACGCGTGCTCGGTCACGTACGCGACGAGCGCGGGAGGGCGCGTGAGGCTCGACCTGGGCGAGGTCACCGCGCGGCTCTTCGCGATGAGCTTCGACCCCTACCACTGCCCCGAGCTGCGCTGGGGCGCGCCCGCGGGGAGCGCCGAGCTGCGCGCGTGCCCCGACGACGCGGGCAAGCGTGGCTGGTACCGGGCCGAGCAGCGCCTCCGCAACCGCATCGATCGGGCCTACGGCGTCGCGACGCCGCTCGAAGACGGGCCCGAGGCCGCCCCGGAGCTCGACCCGCGCACGCTGCTCGGGGT
>JAEYZO010000548.1 GCA_023428035.1 Pseudomonadota bacterium
CTCCACCGCCGTGCGCACGTCGATGACCTGCCGCGCGCGCTGCGTCTGCTCGCGCGTCGCGCGGAACTCCACCCTCGCCCTCGCGCGGAACCTCCCCGGGCTGGGCCGCGCGTAGGACGTGACGACGGGTCGACCCGCGGCCCTCCACGCCGCGAAGCCCCCGTCGAGGAGCGCGATGTCAGGGTGACCGAGGAGCGCGAGCAGCCACGCAGCGTGGCCCTCCTCACCCCACGCCCCCGCGACCCCGCCGTAGACCAGGGCCGGTCGGCCCGCGTCGACGCCGAGCGCGGCGAGCGACTGGGCGATCGCCTCGAGGTCGGGCTTCAACCTCCCTCGCGACGCGCCCTCTCCCGTGAAGGCCTGCCACGCGTACATCTGCGCGCCCGGCAGGTGGCCCTGCGCGAACGACGCCGCGTCTCTCGCGTCGAGCACCGCGGCGCCGCGCGAGACGCGCGCCGCGGCGCCGCGCACGTCGACGAGCCTCACCGGCATACGCACCGGAGGCTCAGACGCCCCCATCGCCGCGGTGGAGAACAGCGTCAACGCCGCCAGTGTGAGTGGCGCGAGCAGCCGGAGGAGCATGACCGTACTGTCGGTCAGCCCCGGGAGTGCGTCAACGTTGTGCCGGCACTCCGCGCGCCATCACGGCCCGTCTCCCGAGGGCTGTGCCATCACTGTGTCGCTCTCGGGAACCTCGTCGGGTTCAGACGGATCCCGCGCGTCGGCGGGCTCGCCTGTGCCCGATTGCGCCGAGGGCTCGTCGGGCGCGACGAAGGCCTTCAGCCGTCGGAGCAGGTCGTCTCGGCCCTCTCCGGTCTCGCCCGAGAGGGGCACGACCACGGCGTTCGCCTCGGCCTTTACCGCCGCGACCACGCGGCCTCGCTCGGCGCGCGAGAGCTTGTCGACCTTGGTGACCCCGACGACGAAGGGGCGGTTGATGTGCTGGAGCCACTCGATGAGCTGCAGGTCGTCGTCGAGGAGGCCGCGGCGACCGTCGACGAGCACGACCACGGCGGCGAGGGAGGCCCGCGACTGGATGTACCCCTCGATGAGCGAGCCCCACGCGCGCCGCTCGGCCTTGGAGCGCTCGGCGAAGCCGTAGCCGGGCAGGTCGGCGATGGTGAAGCGCGTCGCGTCTCGCAGGCGCACCGAGAAGAGCACCACGCCGCGGGTGCAGCCTGGGGTCTTCGAGGTGCGCGCGAGGCCGTGCCGCTGGCACAGCCGGTTGAGCAGGGTCGACTTGCCCACGTTCGACCGCCCCGCGAAGGCGACCTCGGGCTCGACGGGCGGGGGGAGGGGGGAGCCCGGGCGGCTCTCGGCGACGTAGCGCGCGTCGAGGCAGTCTAGCGGCGACGTCGCAGGCGGCGCGTGAGCCTTGCCGTCACCTCGCGGAGCTCGTCGATGCGGAGGAGCCATGCGGCGACGAGATACACCGTTCCGAGCGCGGCGGCACCGACCACCGCGAGGAGCTTGGGGGCGAGCCCCGGGCCGGTGAGGTCGACGCGCGCGACGACCGCCCGCGCGAGGAGCCCCATCGCGGCCGAGGCGACGGCGACGCGCGCGAGGGTCGACGCGATGGGGCCCCAGGGCAGGGAGACGTGCTTCTTCGAGCGCGCCACGAGCAGGGCGAGCTGCACGGCGGTGGAGCCCGTGATGGCCGCGGCGACGCCCGGGTGGCCCATGGGGCCGCGCAGGGCGAGCGCGAGGGCGATGAAGGCGCAGAGGTCGACGGCGGAGATCCAGACCGGGGTGCGGGTGTCCTGCGCGGCGTTGAAGCAGGCGGTGAGCTGGCGCACGAGGGCGAGGAGCGCGACGCCCGCGGCCTGCCAGCGGAGCGAGGCGACGACCTCGGCGACGCCGCGGCCTCCCATGCTGGCGAAGCGGCCGTAGCCGTAGATCACGGGCACGATGGCCTCTCCCCAGGTGGCGAGGAGCACCGAGGTGGGCACGGCGACGAAGGCCGCTACGCGGATCATCTGCCCGGTGAGCTCCTCCGCGCGGGCGCGGTTCCCCGCGGCGAAGGCCGAGGAGAGCTCGGGCAGGTGCGCGCCGGTGATCGAGAGGATGAACAGTCCCTGGGGGATGTCGGCGATGCGCTGCGCGTAGGAGAAGAAGCTCGTCGCTCCCGCGGGCAGGCCCGCGAGGAAGCGGTTCGAGAGGATCACGTCGACCTGGTAGATCGCGAGGCCGAAGAGGGTGGGCGCGATGAGCACCCCCGCGCGGCGCACGGCGGGGTGGCGCAGGTCGAGCGCCGGGCGGGGGGTGAGCCCGTGCCGACGGAGCGAGGGGACGAGCGCGAGGAGCTGGAGCGCGCCGCCGAGGATCGCCCCCGCCGCGAGGCCGTACACCCCGTCGTAGCCCGCGCGCTGCGCGAGCGGGACGAAGGCGAAGGGCGCGATGAGGAAGGCCACGTTGAGCGCCGCGGGCGCGAAGGCGAGCGCGCCGTAGCGGCCGACGGTCTGGAGCGCCGCGATGCCCACGGCGGCCGAGCCCATGAAGAAGATGTACGGGAAGAGCACCCGCAGGAGCCCCGTCGCGAGGGTGAGGCGGTGGGCGTCTCCGCCGAAGTCGCCCGCGGTGACGGCCATCACCTGCGGGGCGAAGAGCATCCCGAGGAGGGTGGTGGGGATCAGCGCGAGGAGCGACGCGGCGCGGATTCGCGCGAGGGCCTCGCGCAGGGCCTCGCCGTTGCGCGCGAGGAGGGCGTCGCGCTCGTCGACGCCCGCGGGGAGCGCGGGCAGGGACTTGTCGGAGGTGCGCGCGGTGAAGGCCTTGTCTCCCCGCTGGAGGGTCTCGGAGAGCACCGGGACGAAGGCGCTGGAGAGGGCCCCCTCGGAGAGGAGGGCGCGGAGGGAGTTGGGGATGCGCCACGCGACGAAGAACGCGTCGGTGGCCGCGACGGGGAAGGTGGCCGCGATGAGGGTCTCGCGGAGCATTCCGAGGACGCGCGAGAGCAGCGTGCCCAGCGAGAGGAGCAGCATCCGCTTCGCGAAGACGCCCCGGGACGCTGGAGGGTCGGACGGCCCGGTGGGCATCGGCGCAGAGCGGATACCACCGGCCGACGACGCGCCGCAAACGACTGGCGAGGCCCGCGGGCACCCGCGACGCACGGCGGAGGTGCGAGCGACGCGCGGCGGAGGTGCGAGCGACGCACGGCGGAGGTGCGTGGGACGCACGGTGAAGGTGCGTGGTTGATCGCGGGGCCGTGCCGGGCCTCTGGTGTGGTACCCCCTCGGGGCACGTCCGATGGACCTGATCGAACGCTTCGAGAGGCTCCTCGACCGGGTGCTCCCGCCCGCGGAGGAGGCCGTCGAGCTCACCCGTCGAGGCGAGCGGCACCTGCGCGCGGGGGACGTGGACCGGGCGCTCCGGCTCGCGGAGTCGGCGACGGCTCTCTCGCCCCGATGGCTCCCCGCGGTGATGCTCCGCGT
>JAEYZO010000556.1 GCA_023428035.1 Pseudomonadota bacterium
CTCCCAGAGATGAGGTCAATCCTGAGCACTACGTGGGAGAGGGGCTGGGGGTGAGGGCCAACAGCCCCGTCGCAGCCGTGAAAAGAGGCCGCAAAGGGAGCGTCTCCCTCTCCGCACCCACCGCCACCCACACTTCTGACCCATGCAAAGCTCTGGCGCCCCCGCGACACCTCCCACCTCTCGGAGACCCCTCGCGCGAGGGGCCCTTGGTGGGGTACTCCCCTCGGCGCCGCGTGAAGCCTACGCCCAAGCCCCATTTCACGCGCCCCCCGCGGGTGACCTCGCTGATCTTCTGGCACTTCGCCGCGAAGGTCGCGCCCTGGCTCGTCGCCATCGCCGTCTACCTCTTCGCCGCGACGGCCCTCATCCGTTGGGACATGGCCCGCCACCACGAGGCCGACGCCGATTTCGGCGCCGACCTCTACGGGATGTACACCCAGCTCTTCTTCGAGCCGACGCAGAACCTCCCGCGCTCGTGGGTGGCGAGGCTGGTGTTCTGGGTGACGCCCCTCCTCGGGGTGGTGCTCCTCGCGCGGGGGCTGGTGCGGGTGGGCTCGTCGGTCTTCGACGTCGAGGAGCGCCGCAGGCTCTGGGTGAAGATCATGACCGACCGGATGAAGGACCACATCATCGTGTGCGGCCTCGGGCACGTCGGCGTGCGCGTGGTCGAGTCGCTGAAAGCGCTCGGCGCCCCGGTGGTGGCGCTGGAGCGACGCCGCGAGGAGAGCTTCGCGGGCGCCGTCGAGCGCCTCGGCGTGCCCGTGCTCTACGGCGACGTGCGGCAGGACGAGCTGCTCATCGAGGCCGGCGTGAAGCGCGCCCACGCGGTGGTGTGCGCGACGGACGACGACCTCACCAACCTCGAGGTCGCCATCGACTCCCGCCGAGAGAACCCCTCGATCCGGGTGGTGGTGCGGGTCTTCGACCAGCGCGTCGCGGGCAAGATCGGCGCGGCGCTGGATTTCGACGAGACCTTCAGCACCGCGGCCCTCGCGGGCCCGCTCGTCGCGCTCCAGGCCATCGAGGAGGGCGTGGTGGGGGTCTACCGCGTCGGCGACGGCAGCCTGCGCGTCGACGTCGAGGTGAAGGCCCCGAAGGGCTGGGTCGGCCGCACCGTCGAGGACTGCGAAGACAACGTCGACGGCCGCGTGGTGCGGGTGCTCCGCGGCGGCCTGGCGGTTCGGCCGCGGCACGACGTGGTGATCGACGCGGGTGACACCCTCACGCTCGACATCCCGGCGGAGAGCCTCGGGCGGCTGCGGCGACCGTAACGGTCACCCCCTCGACGTGAAGAGACCGTACCGCGGATCCGCCTGCGGTTTGAAGCTCGCCTCGGCGGGCGTCTTGAGCCCACAGACACGGCCCCCGACCGGCCCGTGGAGGTGCTCCCCATGATCGACGCTCTCACCGACGACGACCGCGCGCTCCTCGACCGCGTCTCTCACGTCGCCGACCTCGCCCGCGCGACGCAGCCCGACGCCCCGGCGCCCGTCTTCGCGTGGATGCGGGTCGAGACCCGGGGGCACCTCCGCGACCTCGCGCTGGGCTTTCGCGCCGTCACCGAGGGGCCGCTCACGGTGCTCCACTGGCAGACGGCGCCGCTCGCGTCGGTCTTCTTCGCTCACCGCCCCGGAGAAGACTACGAGGTCGAGGTCGGCGACCGGACCCTCGAGGGCACCCTCCGCGCGAAGGCGCTCCTGCGCTTCGAGCGCGGCGCCCTCGCGGGCGTGACGACACCCGACGCGGACTTCGTGTGTGAAGGGGGCCGCTGGTCGCGCGCGCCCTCGGCGCCGACGATCCTCACCCCGCGCCCCGCGGGCGCGTCGCGGGCGCCGTCTCCGTTCACGCTCGAGGCGCTCGACCCGGCGCAGCGCTCGGCCGTGGGGCTCCCGCAGGGGAGGCACATGCTGGTGCTCGGCGAGGCGGGCTGCGGCAAGACCACGGTGGCCCTGCACCGCGTGGCGGCGCTCTACCGCGAGGCCGAGTCGCGGGGGCAGAGGCTCCGCGCGCTGGTGCTGGTGCCCGTCGAGGGGCTGCGACGTCTCTCTGAGACGCTCCTCGCGCGCATGGGCGCCGAGGGCGTCGAGGTGCGCAGCTTCGACCGCTGGGCGGGGATCGCGGCGCGGAGGGCCTTCTCCACGGTGCCGCGGAGGGAGAGCCGCGCGGCGCCCGCGTCGGTCGCGCGCTTGAAGCGGCACCCCGCGCTGCGGGCCGCGATGGCCGACGCGGCGAACCGAGAGGGACGTCCCGCGGGCGCGACGGCGACGCGAGAGGACCTCCAGCACCTCTTCGGCGACCGCGCGCTGATGGAGCGGGTGGTGAGCGCGTCGGGGGGCGCGATCTACCCCCACGCGGTCGAGGGCGTGCTCGCGCACACCAACGTGCAGTTCACCGCCACGAGCGAGGAGCTCTTCGCCCACGTCGACGCCGACCGCTTGAAGTCCATCGACGGGCTGAGCCTCGACGCGGGCACGCCGTGGGAAGACGCCGGCGCCGTCGACCCCGAGGACTACGCCGTGCTCTTCGCGCTGGCGGCGATGCGTGAGACCCGGCGCGACCGCGCGCCGAGGGCGGGGGCCTACGACTGCGTGGTGATCGACGAGGCGCAGGAGTTCGCCCCCCTGGAGCTGGAGATGATCGGCCGCGCGCTCGCCCCCGGCGGCGCGATCGTCGTGGCGGGCGACGAGGCCCAGCGCGTCGACCCGACGGCGTGCTTCGAGGGCTGGGACGAGACGATGCGCTCCCTCGGCGTGGCGGACTTCGACCGCGTGCGCCTCGCGGTGAACTACCGCTGCCCGCCAGAGGTGACCGAGGCCGCGCGCGCCGTCCTCGCGGGAGCGCCCGTGCGCGGCGGCGACCGAGGCGCGGTGGTGACG
>JAEYZO010000620.1 GCA_023428035.1 Pseudomonadota bacterium
ACGCGACGGGGGACGCCCCCGTCGAGCAGGCGGCGCGCGCGCTGATGGTCGCGAGCGACGCGGCGACGCACCGTCGGTGGAGCGAGGCCCTCACGCGCGGCGCCGAAGCAGTAGCGTGGTCCGAGCGCGCGGCCGTGCCGATGATGGAGGTCGCGGCGTGGGGAGCGCTCTCTCGCGCGCTCCGGGGTGAGGGAGACCTCGAAGCGGCGCGGCGCGCGACGGAGCGATCGTTGGAGCGCGCGGTGGAGTCGAACGACGCGGCCGCGCTGGCGCAGGCGCTGAGCGACCACGGCGACGTGTCCTTCCACGCAGGGGCGCTCGACGAGGCGGAGCAGAGCTACGACGGCGCGGCGCGGGCGTGGGCGACGGCGCAGAGGGCCCCGCAGCGGGCGGTGGCGCTGGAGTGGCGCGCCGAGGTGCGGAGGGCGAGGGGAGACGTCGGGGGCGCAGCGAAGGGCTTCGACGAGGCGCGGCGCGCGTGGGCGGCGATGGAGGGCGAGGGGCTCGAACGAGTTCGCGCGCAGGGCGTAGCGGGCGCATTGGGACGTCTCGCGCGCCTGTGGCGCGACGCGGGGGAGCACGAGCGGGCCGCGGCGCTCACCGCGCAGAGGATGGAAGCGGGTCCGCTGTACGAGCCGCCGGAGCGGCCGTGAAGGGAGTCGTGAGATGAACCTTCATCAATTGGACGTCGTGCTGGAGATCGCGACCTCGGCGCGGCGAGTGCTGCAAGAGCTCGGACGCGCGCCCTTTCAACGCTCGTTGAACCCCCTCGCGCCGTCGCGGCTGAACACCAGCCAGCGCGCCGTCGAGGGGGCGCGCGCGGTCTCTGCGTACGCGAGCCAGGGCCGCGGGGTGGTCAACGCCGCGCGCAACACCGAGCACCCCAAGGAGGGAGTGTTCTCGCGGGCGATGGGGGCGGTGACGCGCCTCGAGCAACGACTGTCGTCCGCCGTGCAGCGCGGCGTCGACGGGGTGCCGGTGCTCGGCGCGGTGGTGTCGCTGCGCGCCCCGGCGCTGAACACCGACAGCCTTGTGCTGGGGATGCCCCACGCGCACAACCACCCGCCGAACCTGATCCCCCCGAACCCGGTCCCGATCCCGCTGCCGTCGATCGGGCGCTTCTATCAGGTGCCGATGCTGGGGTGCGCGTCGAAGGTCACGGTCCGCGGCGCGCCCGCGGTGCGCTGCGGCGACATGAGCTTCGCCCTCATGTGCGGAGGCTTCTTCCCCTTCTTCGAGATGTTCTTCGGCTCATCGAAGGTGTGGATCGAAGGCCAGAGGGCGGCGCGCGGCGGCGTCGACATGACCTCGCACTGCATCTTCACGGTTCCGAAGCCCACCGACCCCCCGCTCGGCCCCACGGTGGGCTTCGCGGTGCCGACGCAGATCAAGGTCGCGATCGGCGGCATGCCCATGCCCTCGCTCACCTCGCTCGGCATGGGCCTCGCGATGCGCGGGGTCTTCGCGGTGCTCGGCGGCGCCGCGCGGTGGATCCTCCGCATCCCGCGGGTGAACGCGCTGGTGTCCCGCGCGACGAGGCCGATCCATGACGCTCTCCGGCGCCGCGCCGCGGCGCTCGTCGACCGCGTGCTCGACTCTGGCAGGCTCGTCATCGGCGGCGCCGACGACGCCTTCCGCGCCGCGGTGCGCGACGACCTCGTCGCCCTCGCGCTCACCCGCGACGGCCGCAGGCTCCTGCGTCAGATCCGCGCGGGTCAGCACACGCACACCATCTCGCCGCTCTCTGACGCGATCAACACGGCGACGCGCGCCGGGCACCGGCCTCCCGGCGGACCGTTCATGCACTCGCTCACCCCTCACGGACAGATGCACGTGGTCCCGCCGAACACGCCGGGCTCCTTCCGCGCGCGACGCGTCGGGCGCCAGGGCCCCGACGGTGAGTTCGTCCCCATCCCTCGCAATGAGCAGGTCACGGAGCACCTCCTCCCCGGCGCCGGCAGCGGGAGTCACATCCACTACGACCCGACGCGCGCGACGCAGGTCCACCGCATCACGCCGACCACCCCCTCGCACGCGATCCTCGGCCACGAGATGCAGCACTCGGTCAACGTCGGCAACGGGCGTCAGGCGTCGTTCCACGGCGGCGACACCCCGCGGTGGCTCGACCACAACGACCGCTTCCAGTCCTTCGAGGAGATGAGCGCCGTCACCTCGGAGAACGGCCTCCGCGACGACCTCGGCCTGCCGCTGCGCCACAGCTACTGACGCATCCCTTCTCCCCCGAAAGGACCCGCCGCCATGCACACCACCACCGCCCCCGCGCTCACCACGCTCACCCTCGACGAGATCGACGTCTCACCCCCGCGCGACGCGCTCTCGCTCCCCTCGGGACGTCGCGTCACCGCCGACCTCTCCCGCGGAGAGGCCCTCGCCGTCACCAGCCCCGACGGCGCCCTCGAGCTCTCGGTGCGCTTCACCCCCGAGGGCCCGGTGCTGACCCTCCACGCGAAGGCCCTGCACCTGCGCGCCGACGGAGACCTCTCCGTCGACTGCGAGCGCCTCGCCCTCCGCGCCCGCAAGGGCGTCGCGGTCGAGACCCCGGGGGACCTCGCGCTCACCTCGGGGGGCGCGCTCTCCGTCGACGGCGCGAGCGTCGCGGTCGAGGCCCACCACCACGACCTCACCATGCTCGCGCGGCAGGAGGTGATCGTCGACGGCGAGGCGATCCGCCTGGGCTGACTACATCAGCCGGTGGAAGTACCGGAGGTTCAACAGCAGCGTGGTCTGGTCGCCGCCCGAGACCTCCTGGCGCATCGCGAACTCGGCGCCGAAGCTCTGCGAGAGGTAGCCCACGCCCGCGGTGATGAGGTGCACCGACTGGTCGGCCCGCGTGTCGTCGTAGGCGTAGCCGACGCGCAGCGGGACCTGGCTCGCCATGAACTCCACGCCCCCCGACCAGCGCGCCCGCGGCGTGTCGTGCGTGCGGAAATCCCAGTACACGTCGCCGATGATCCCGAGGCGCTCGATGGGGAAGACCCCGAAGCCGCCGCCCACCGCGAGGGGCGACACCGCCGCGTCGGGGTTCGTCAGCGAGAAGCCCACCACGCCGAGCGACAGCCACCGCCACGGCCGCACGGCCACGCCCACGTCGACGGTGAAGCCCGAGTACCCGGGCCCGAGGCCGCCGTTGGCGTTCATCGCGTCGCCCTCGTAGTCCATGTAGCGGCCGGTCACGCCGAGGGTCACGCCCTCGGTGAGCAGCACGCCCAGCGCGAGGCGCATGTCGTGGGAGCTGTGACCCGTCGTCGGGTTCGTCCCGAAGGTGTACGCGAGGCCCGCGCCCACCATGCGCGTCGAGTCGACCACCGCGCCGCCGAAGGCCCAGCGGTTCACCGACGGGTCGAAGCCCACCGACGAGTCGACGTGGTAGACCCGCCCCAGGCTCATCGCCGCGGGGTTCGAGTAGATCGCCGACGTGCTCATCGCGACGCCGTAGGTGCCCCCGCCGAGGGCCATCGTGCGCGCCGTCACCGGCGTCACCGGCGCGCTCTGCACCTGCGCCCACCCCGCCGACGGCGTGAGCCACGCGCCCACCGCAACCGCCACCGCCGGGAGCCACTCACGCCGGGTCTTCATGGTCCGCCCGGATAGAACGCTCGCGGGTGGGGTGTCCACTTCCCGGGGTGGGGTTTTCCACAGGGGTCATCCACAGCCCCCTCGGCGGAGCTCCGAGGCCACCCCCGCGACCTGCTGTTTTCTCGCGTAGTTCCCGTCTCCGCGGCGATCTTCACACCCCGCCACGGGTCTGCCCCGACCTGTGGAGAACCCTGTGGAGAACCCCCGACCGTGACCGACGACGCGCAGCAGCTCTGGGAGAAGGTCCTGTCCGCCCTCGACGCCAAGGTCAGCGAGCAGATGATCGAGAAGCTCCTCCGCCCGGTCGAGGCCCTCGACGCCGCCGACGCCACCCTCCTCCTCCGCGCGCCCAACGACTTCCACCGCGACTGGGTCACCAAGGCCTACGTCCCAGTGCTGGAGCAGACCCTCAAGCACCTCACGGGAGAGCCCTGGCAGGTCCACTGGGCCGCGAGCGCCGCGAGCACCGCGCCGCCCATCCCGCGCATCTCTCGCCCCGCGCCCGCGCCTCAAGCCACCTCGCGGCCCCAGCCCCCGCCGCACCCCCGCTCCGTGATGGTCCTGTCA
>JAEYZO010000143.1 GCA_023428035.1 Pseudomonadota bacterium
CCGCCACCGAGGTGAGCGGCACGAGCGACTGGCGCTGGAGCCACTCGTTGAGGTCGCTGGGCGACTCGACGCGGTGGATCCACGGGCCGAGGTAGGTGAGGGCGAAGGGGGCCGTCCACGCGGCGACGCAGGCGAGGGCGAGGGTGACGCCCACGCGCCGCGGCGAGCGCCACCGCAGGGCCGCGAGGGTGAACCCCCCGAGCGCGGCGAGGGACTGCAATTGCACCGCGACGCCCGCGGCGAGGAAGGCCCCGACGAGCCACGCGCCGCGACCCCCGCGCTCGTGCCGCAGGGCGCACACGCCCGCGAGCGCCGCGGGGAGCATCACGAAGGACTCGTGCTCGAGGTCGAGGGCCACCGTGGCGCCGGTCGCGAGGAGCGAGATCACCACGGCGATCCAGGCGCCGCGACCCAGCGCGGCGCGGGCCAGCTCGAGGAGCGCCAGGGTGCCCGCGAGGTGCCACGCGAAGGTCACGGCGCACACCGACGCGACGCCCTCGCCCAGCGCGAGGGAGCCCGCGAGCAGGAGGTAGTACAGCGGCCCGAGCCAGCCGAAGTACTGGCCGTGCACGCCGGGCCCGCGGTCGGGGAGCCCGTGACCCTGGGCGGTGGAGAGCGCGGCCATCAGGTCGCGGACCCCGTCGCTGTTCACGCGGGGGCCGGACCAGAGGTCGCGCACGGCCCACACCGCGAGGGCGAGCGCGATCACGACGACGGCGGGGTTCAACGCCCCACGCGTCGCGATGCCTCGTCGCCCCTGCTGGGGACCGTTGACCACGGTGGAGCTTATACCGCAGCATCGGAAGCCCGCGGAGTTCGGGTCGCAGCAAAAGGAATCACGGGCGTCTATCGATGTGCGGGGTCGCTGGAGTGCTCTACGTCGACCGCGGCCTCGGCCCCTCGGCGGAGGACGAGTCCGTGGTGGAGGGGATGCTCTCCGCGCTGCGGCACCGCGGCCCGGACCAGCGAGCTCGGGTTACCCTGCCCCGCGCGGTGCTGGGCAACACCCGGCTGCGCATCCAGGACCTCACCCCCGCGGGTGACCTCCCGCTGCGCAGCGACGACGGCGGCGTGACCCTGGCCTACAACGGCGAGGTCACGAACTTCAGGGCCCTGCGCGCGCGGCACCGCCTCGACGAGCGCTTCGCGATGCGCTCGGGCTCCGACGCCGAGGTGGCGCTGCGCCTCTACGAACTCCTGGGTCCGTCGTTCCTCGACGAGCTCACGGGGATGTTCGCGCTCTGCCTCGTCGACGACCGCGCGGGTCGGGCGTGGCTGGCGCGCGACCCCTTCGGCCAGCGGCCGATGTACACCCTCACGGCGCGCGGCCGGCTGTGGTTCTCCAGCGAGATCGCTCCCCTGCGCGCGGCGCCGGGCTTCACCCTCGAGCTCGACCGCGAGGGCTTTCACCACTTCCTCGCGCTGGGGTACTTCCCGGGCGAGCGCACGCCCTACTCCGCGGTGCGGGAGCTGCGCCCGGGGCGCCTCGTCGAGGTCGACCTTCGGGCGGGCGAGGCCGCGGAGCGCCGGTGGTTCTCTCCCCGCTACGAGCCCGTCGAGGGCCGGGGTGAAGAGCGCCACGCCGCCGAGCTCCTCCACGCGATGCGCGACAGCGTGGCGCGCAACCTCGTCTCCGACGCGCCCCTCGGGGTGACCCTCTCGGGCGGCGTCGACACGACCTCCATCCTCGCGCTCGCCCGCGAGGCGCTCGGGCCGCGCGCTGACGTCCACACCTTCTCGGTGGTGATCGACGAGCCGAGCTTCGACGAGTCGCGCTGGCAGCGCGCCGCGGTGGAGCGGTTCCGCCCGGTGCACCACTCGCTGCGCTTCGGCCCCCGCGACGTCGAGGCCCTCCTCGACGAGCACATGGCCGCGCTGCAGGAGCCCTCCGCCGACGGCGCGGCGATCCCCTTCTACGCCCTCGCGCGCCTCGCGGCCCCGCACGTGCGCGCGCTCCTCTCGGGCGAAGGCGGCGACGAGGTCTTCAACGCCTACGAGACCCACGGCGCGCACCGGGCGAGGGCCCTCTACCGCGCGCTCTCGCCCGCCCCCCTGCGCGCTCTGGCCGCGACGGTGGCCGAGGCGCTGCCCACGTCTCACCGCAAGCTCAGCTTCGACTTCCTCGCCAAGCGCTTCACCCGCGGGGCCGAGCTGCCCCCCTGGGAGGCGCACCTCTACTGGCGGCACGTCTTCACCCCCGCGCAGCAGCGGGAGGTGCTCGTCGGCGGGGGTGACTTCGCGCCCACGTCCGAGCTCTTCCGCGCGGTCTGGGACGAGGCCGCGGGGCCCGACTCCCTCGACCGCGTGTCGGCGATCGACCTGGAGCACTACTTCGTCGACGACCTGATGACGAAGAACGACCGGATGATGATGGCGCACTCCATCGAGGCGCGGTTCCCCTACGCCGACCGGGCGCTCTTCGACGTGGTGCGCCGGGTGCCGGCCTCGCTACGGATGCGCGGCCTGCGACGTCGCTCGTTGCAGAAGCGCGCGGTGGGCGCCCTGCTCCCGCGGGAGATCGCGGGGCGCTCGAACATGGGGCTGGAGCTCCCACACTCGCGGTGGTTCCTCGGGCCCCTGCGCCCGATGGTGGAGCGCTACCTCGCGCGGGAGCGGGTCGAGGCCACGGGGCTGCTGCGCCACGCGCCCCTCGCGGCGATGTGGGACGAGCACCAGCGCCGCCGCGTCGACCACGGCCGCCCGCTGTGGGCCGCGATCAACGTGGTCGCGTGGCACGAGCGCTTCGCCCGCGGTTGAAGGGTGGGTCAGCGCAGCGGGACGAGCTGCGAGCACACCCCGATCACGCCGCGGTTCGAGCCCGGCAGCGAGCGGTCGATCACCCAGCCCGTGTCGGTGCACTGGTACCAGAACCCGTCGAGGCGGCTCTGGAGGCATGTGCCCTCTCCCACGTTGCGGCTGAGGGTGGAGCTGAAACAGGTCGAGTTGCGCGCCGCGGTGAGCGGGTGCGTCGAGACGCACATCCCGTAGGCGTTGGCGCCCCAGCGCCACACGCCGTCGACGCACTGGTACCAGTCGCGGTCGAAGCGGCTCTCGACGCAGGTGCGCTGCGGCATCCACCGCTGGAGCGTGTTGGAGTAACAGCTCCCCGCGCCCGTCGCCGACGAGCCGCCGCCCGAGGACCCGCCGCCCGAGGACCCGCCGCCCGAGGACCCACCGGACGAGGCTCCCGGGGGCGTGGTGCTGTAGCGGATCGGGAGGAAGACGTGGCGGATCTGGCTGCCGCGCGCGTTGTCGTAGATCGAGTGAGAGAGGATCGAGGCGGGGCGGCCCCAGTTGTACTCCTCGATGGTGCAGAAGCGGGTGCGGGCCTCGTCGAGCCAGCCCGCGAAGAGCATGATGTGGTGCTGGGGGTTGTTGAGCGCGTCGCCGGGCTCGAGCTCGCTCCACGCGATGCGGCGGGAGCGGCCGTTGTCCCAGGGGCCGCCGGCGAAGGAGTGGGTGGTGTTGCCGGGCGGCGGCAGGCCCCAGGCCATGGAGACGAGGCCCGAGCAGTCGGTGCGGTAGCCGCCCTGCGCGCGCTGCGGGGTCTGGGAGTACATCACCCGGTTCGAGACCCAGTTGAGCGCGCGGTCGATGATCGGCAGGCGCCCCGCGGGGGTGCCCTCGCGGATCGCGCTGGCGGTGCAGGCCGAGGTGATCTCTTCGGCGGTCCACCCGTAGGGCTCGTCGAAGTTGACGTCGTCGATGTCGCCCATGCAGGCGGGGATCGAGACGATGCCCACCGCGCCGGCGATCATCAGGCGGGGGAGCCAGCGGGTCGTCACGGCGGTCTGCGGCGTCATGCCGCTACCCTCACACAACCCGCGTGCCAGGAGAAGATCCCCACGGAGCGCAGTGAAATCCCTGCGGGGGGTGGTCAACCCAGGCTCCCGGCGGTCACGGCCCTGACCAGCGGGCGATCCCGGTGGACGGTCGGGGAGTGGACACCCGGAGGGCGCGGGCGAGAGAACGCGGGCGATGGCCACGACGCTTCCGGTGCCGGGTGACGAAGAGACCCTGTGGGTGATGGACCTCTCGGGCTACGTGTTCCGCGCGTACCACGGGGTGAAGCCGCTCTCGAACAGCAAGGGCGAGCCCACCCACGCGGTCTTCGGCGTGACCAACATGCTGAACTCCCTGGTGCGGAACCAGAAGCCGCGCTTCCTCGCGGTCGCGATGGACAGCGAGACCGACACCTTTCGCCACGCGCTCTACGGTCAGTACAAGGCCAACCGCCCGCCGCCCCCGCCGGACCTCGCGCCGCAGATGGCGCGGTGTCGGGCCGTGGCCGAGGCCTACGCGATCCCGGTGCTCCAGCGCGACGGCTGGGAGGCCGACGACCTCATCGCGACGGTGGTGAAGCGCGCCCGCGACGAGGGCATGAAGGTGGTGGTCTGCACGGGGGACAAGGACCTCCTGCAGCTCGTCACCGACGAGGTGATCGTGTGGGACGCGATGCGCCAGCGGGTCTTCGGCCCCGCCGAGGTGAAGGAGAAATGGGGCGTCGAGCCGAAGCAGGTGCGTGACCTGCTCTCTCTCATGGGAGACAGCTCCGACAACATCCCGGGCGTGGCGCACGTGGGGGAGAAGACCGCGGCGAAGCTCTTGAACGAGCACGGCTCCCTCGACGGCATCTACGCCAACCTCTCCAAGGTGAAGGGCAAGACCCAGGAGTACCTGAAGGAGCACGAGGCCGACGCGAGGCTGTCGTTCCAGCTCGTGGGCCTCGCCGAGGGGGTGCCCATCGAGTTCGACCGCGAGAAGCTGCGCTACGGGGGCTTCGACAAGGCGACGGTGCGCGCGCTCTTCGTCGACCTGGAGTTCAACCGCATGGTCGACGCCCTCGACGACGACGCCAAGGCCAGCGCGAAGGCCGCCGCGGAGCCCGCGGTGAAGGCCCTCTACGAGCCCGTGCAGACGATGGAGGCGCTCGACCACGCCGTCGCCGAGTGCCGCGCGAAGGGATCGTTCGCGGTCGACACCGAGACGACCTCCCTGCACACCACCGAGGCCGAGCTGGTGGGCGTCTCGCTCTCGTGGAAGGTCGGTCACGGGGTCTACATCCCCGTGGGGCACCGGGGGCTGGTGGCGCCCAAGCAGCTCCCCAAGGCCGAGGTGCTCGACCGGCTGCGCCCGCTCTTCGCCGACGCGTCGGTGAAGAAGATGGGGCAGAACATCAAGTACGACGACGTGATCCTGCGGCGCGCGGGGGCGCCGGTGGAGGGCTACGAGTTCGACACGATGCTGGCGAGCTACCTCATCGACCCCGAGCGGCACTCGCACAAGCTCGACGAGATCTCGCGCACCGAGCTGGGCTACGAGATGGTCCCCTACGAGGCGGTGTGCGGGAAGGGCAAGGCCCAGATCACCTTCGACCAGGTCGAGGTCGACGCCGCCACGCGCTACGCGGCCGAAGACGCCGAGGTGGTGGTGCGCCTCGCCGAGAGGCTCCGCCCGCGCGTCGAGGCCGAGGGCCTGTGGGAGCTGATGCGCGACGTGGAGGTTCCCCTCGCGAGGGTGCTGGGTCGCATGGAGGAGACCGGCGTGCTCCTCGACGTGGCTCACCTGAAGAAGCTCACCGCGCAGGTGGGCGCCGAGGTGAAGAAGCTCGAGGGCGAGTGCCACGCCGCCGCGGGCAAGACCTTCAACGTGAACTCCCCGCGGCAGCTGGAGGGGATCCTCTTCGACGACCTGAAGCTCCCGGTGCTGAAGCGCACGAAGACGTCTCGCAGCACCGACGCCGAGGTGCTCGAGGAGCTCTCGTCGCAGCACCCCTTGCCCGCGAAGGTCCTGGAGCTGCGCTCGCTCACCAAGCTCCAGGGCACCTACCTCGACGCGCTGCCCGCGATGGTCGCGAAGGACGGGCGGGTGCACACCAGCTACCACCAGGCGGTGGCCGCGACGGGGCGCATCTCGTCGAGCGACCCGAACCTCCAGAACATCCCGATCCGCACGGCGCTGGGGCGAGAGATCCGTCGGGCCTTCGTCGCGCCTCCGGGGCACCAGATCTTGTCCGCGGACTACTCCCAGATCGAGCTCCGGGTGCTCGCGCACCTGTCGCGAGACCCGATCCTCGTCGACGCCTTCTCCACGGGTGAGGACGTGCACGCGCGCACCGCGAGCGAGATCTTCAAGGTGCCCGCGGGGGAGGTCACCAAGGACATGCGGGCCAAGGCGAAGACCACGAACTTCGCGGTGATCTACGGCCAGGGCGAGTCGTCGCTGGCCAAGCAGCTCGGGGTGTCGCGCGACGAGGCCACGGAGTTCATCGCGAAGTACTTCGCGACCTTCGCGGTGCTGAAGAAGTTCCTCGACGACACGGTGGAGAAGGCCCGCACCGACGAGGGCGTGCGCACCATGCTGGGTCGACGGAGGTTCCTGTCGGACCTTCACTCGTCGAACCGCGCGCTGCGCCTCGCGGCGGAGCGCATGGCGACCAACACGCCCATCCAGGGCACCGCGGCGGACATCATCAAGCTCGCGATGCTCCGCGTCGACGCGGCCCTCACGGCGGCGCACCCGACCACGAAGATGCTGCTCACGGTGCACGACGAGCTGGTCTTCGAGGTGCCCGACGCCGACCACGACGCCGTGGCGTCGCTGGTGAAGTCCACGATGGAGGGCGCCATGAAGCTCAGCGTGCCGCTGGTGGTGGAGTGCGGCTGGGGCGCGAACTGGGGCGACGCCCACTGAGAGCGCGGCGCGATCTGGTACTGTGCCCCCGATGTTGAGATCCCTCGGAGGTCTCTCGGCCGCGCTCGCGCTCCTCGCCTCGCTCTCCTCGTGCACGGGCACCATCCCCACCACCACGGTCGACGACGCGGGGCCTGACGTCACCGTCGCGCCGCTGCCGGGCTGCAACGGGCAGGGCCGCAGCCGCTGCGTCTCGTCGGTCTCCGTGGGCGCGCGCTTCGGCTGCGCGGCCCTCGGCGACGGCACCGTCTGGTGCTGGGGGCGCAACGACGAGAGCCAGCTCGGCTACGAGTCCAGCGACCTCTGCCCCGAGCGGCTCTCGGGCGGGCAGACCCGCGCCGTCGCGTGCCACCCGTTCCCGCTCCAGGTCACGGGCCTCGCGGGCGCGCGCTCGGTGAGCGCGGGCGGCTCGCACGCCTGCGCGGTGCTCGGAACGGGCGAGCTCCTCTGCTGGGGCGGCAACACCCGCGGTCAGCTCGGCAACGCCTCGACGCTCCCGAGCCGGTCGCCGGCCCTCGTGGCGGGGCTGCGCGGCGTGGTCGCCGTCGCCGCGGGCGCGAGCCACACCTGCGCGGTCACCGACGCGCGGCGGGTGTACTGCTGGGGCTCGAACGACCGCGGTCAGCTCGGCGTCGAGTCGTCTCCGCACCAGTGCGGGTCGGGCTCGTCGGCCGCGCCCTGCGCGCGGGCGCCGGTGCTCGTGCCCTTCCTCTCCGAGGTCGTCGAGGTGGTGGTGGGCGACGCCCACACCTGCGCGCGCAGCGCGGGCGGGCAGGTGTACTGCTGGGGCTCGAACACCGACGGTCAGCTCGGCGCGGGCACCGCGGGGGAGTCTCCGGTGCCGATGCCCCAGGCGGTGCGCGTGGGGGCCGCGGCGCTCCGCGGGGTGGTCTCGATCGCGGCGGGGGGCGAGCACACCTGCGCGCTCCGGAGCGACGG
>JAEYZO010000692.1 GCA_023428035.1 Pseudomonadota bacterium
GCCGCCGGTCGCGCCGCGGGCCTCGCCGGAGGACGCCTCCCCGGCCTCGCCGCCGCGGTGAGCGCGCACGCCGGGATCTGCGAGATCAGCAGCCCTTCGTCGGTGCCCATCCCCTCGGCGTCGAGCGAGGCGTACGCGTCGATGCGCAGGCACGCGTGGGGCGTCACGGCCTCGCCCGCGTTGCCGCCCATCGCCTGCGCGTGGGCCTGCGCCACCTCGGCGCTCACCGTGAGCTGCGGCGCGCTCGGCAGCTCGCAGCCCACCACCGCGCTCCACCGCGCGCCGAGCGGCTGCGACGGGACCACGCACGCGTTCGGGTCCGTCGGCGGCGGCGTGGCGTTGTCGTCTTCGTCTTCGGCGCCCTGCACGATGGGCTCGGGCGGGGGGCCATACAGGTTCGCCGGGGTCTCCCTCGCGCTCGGGAAGGCCGCGAGCACGATGGCCCTCAACTGGTCCATCGCCCAGCGGCGGCTGGCCTCGCGGGCCTCGGCGTCGTTGGGGTCGTTCGCGGTCTGCGTCTCCAGCTCGTGCCAGGTCGCCAGGCCCCGGTTGCGCAGGTTGATGAACACCTGGTTCACCGCGCGCTCCTGACCCACGCGCACCATGTCGAGCTGCAGCGTCAACCGCCGCGGCACCGCGGTGCGACCCGGGATCGGGATCATGAAGTCCTGCACGTAGTCCTTGCGGCAGTGCGCGCCACGGCACTGCGGCGGGGCGTTCTCGAAGGCCGCGCCGAAGTTCGGGTTCGCCTGCACGATCGCGCCGACGCCCTGACCCCAGCCCTGCAGGCCCCCGAACAGACGCACCCAGCGGTCATACGAGCTGCGCCCCCACACCCGCGCCCGCGTCGCGGCGTCGGCGAGCTCCTGCTCCCTGCGCGCGCGCTCGGCGGCCTCGTTCTCGCGCCGCGTGGCCTCGTCCTGACGGCGCCGGGCCTCGAAGGCCGCGAGTCGCTCCCGGGCCTCGCCCACGTGCGCCCCCGAGGGGAACGACGCGAGGTACTCGTTCAGCCCCTCGGCCGACGCGCGGTGCTCGGCCCAGAAGTCTTCTTCGGCGCCGTAGACCTCGCGCTGCACCGCGGCGGCGTAGCGGCCCTGGGGGTTCTCGCTGAGGTAGCGCGAGCCCGCCGCGAGGCGACCCGGCCCCTGGGCCTCGTAGCGGTACGCGCGGTAGGTGCGGTACTCGCGGTGCGAGGTGAACATCTGGCAGCCGAGGGAGGCCGCGCCGGCGGTGAGGATCGCGAGTACAGCGCTGCGTCGCATGGCGGTGCTCACTGGCAGATGGCCGTGCAGGCCGCGGGGGGTCGTCGGATCGCGTCGGAGAGGGAGTCGCACGACAGCGCGGTGATGGCGTGGCCGCAGGCGTAGACGTCCTGCATCGACGCGCCGAGGAAGACGCCCTGGTAGGGCGAGCAGGTGTGCGGGCACGCGCTGGTGCCGAAGATCTCGTCGCGGATCTCTCCGCGCACGCACTGGCGGTAGGCGTCTTCGCTGTCGTTGTCGCAGGGCGCGCCGCGGCGGCGGATCGCGTCGCAGAGGAGCCCGCACTCCCGGAGCTGGAAGCACAGGTGCGAGCACATCCCCTGGTCGAAGTAGTCGTACTCGGCCTCGGTGGCGTTGCCGGGCACGGGGTTGCTGGAGAGGTCTCCGCCGCAGCCGCCGATGTCGCCCGGCGTGGGGCCGACGATGAAGAGAGACGCGAAGGCCAGCGCGGCGAGCGCGCGCCAGCGACGACGAGACGGTTCACGCGGCGCGGTCACGGCAGCACCTCGTAGTCGAAGAGGACGCCGAGGCCGCCGCCCAGGAGGGGGTAGGTCAGGCCGCCGTCGCCGAAGTACATGTCGAAGATGGCCTCGGCGGTGATGGCGAAGCCCGAGGTGATGTAGAAGGCCCCGCCCACCGCGGCCTCGACGCCGACGGCCACCGTGGGGCAGTAGCCCGTGCCGGGTACGGGCACCGAGTTGCGGTTGCCCTGCACGCCCATGCCCTGCAGGTCGGTGCGACCCGTGGGGATCGGCAGCGCGCCCGGCACCGGGCACGCGCCGCGGGTGATGAGGATGGGCACGTCGACCCGGGCGTGCGCCGCCCAGCGCTCGGAGAAGCGGCGGTAGAGCGTGACGCCGGGCTGCACCGCGCCCTGCGCGCCGTTGCCGTCGACGCCGCCCTGCACGCCGAGCGAGGGCCCGAGCAGGAACGACCCCAGGTGGATGAAGGGGAACGAGGCCTGCACCAGCACCGACGGCGGCGCGAGCGCGCCGAAGGAGAAGGGGTCGCTCAGGCGCGCGGCGACGGCGCCCTCGACGCGGAGGAGCACGTGCCTCTCGCGCGGCCGCACCTGCCACCCGCTGCTCGGTCTCGCGGCCTCTCCCATCCCCGGCTCGGCCGGCTGCGCCGCTGCGGTGGCGGGCGCGAGCGCGGCCGCTGCGGCGAAGAACAATCCGTACGCTCTCACGGTGCGCGCATGGTAGACACGCCCCCGCGCCGCGCGTCAACGGACGTGTTCGGCCTCGCGTCGTCGCCGTGAAGCCCCGCGCGCCCGCCGTCTTCGTGCTGCTCACCACAGCGCTCTGCGCGTGCCCCGATCGCCCCGCGCCCAGCGCCCCCACCGACGCCGCGGTCGACGTAGCGAGCTCCGACGCGCGGAGCGCTTCCCGACGTCGACGTCGTCCGAGGCGAGGGCGCCCGTCGCGGGCGGCGCGCGCGAACCCGAGCGTGAACCCTGCGACGAACAGCCCCGCGCAGGAGCCCGACGAGCCCGACGAGCCCGCGGCTCGGATGGAGAACCCGGAGACGGGCCCGACGCTGCGCGAGGAGCTCGGCCCCCCGCCCGAGACCACCCTCGACATGACGCAGGGGCAGGGCTCGCAGGGGCCGATGGGCTTGTCTCCCTCGCAGGTCTCCCGCGCGATGGACCCGCTGCTGCCGCGGTGTCAGGCCTGCGCGGCCTACGCGGGGGAGCAGGGCCATGAACCTCACGGGAGGGTCACGGCGCGGGTGAGGGTGCGCAACGACGGCTACCCCCTCGCGGCGCGGGTCACCGGCGGCGGGGGCGACCCGAGGTTCCTCCTGTGCGTGCGGCGGGTGGTGGCCTCGGCGCGCTTCGCGTCCTTCGCGGGGCCCGACGTGTTCGTCACCTGGGGCTTCGACGTCGACTGATCGCGCGGGGTGGACTATCCGTCGCCCCGTGCGCGGTCTCTCCCTCACGGTGTCGGTCCTCGCGGTCTCACTCGGGTGCGCGTCGTCGCGGCCTCCCTTGAACGAAGCCCCGCTGCGACCGCTGGAGCGGTCGCGGGTGCAGCGCGCCGTCGAAGAGGCGCTCACCGCCCGCGGGTTCACGACCTCGCCCGGCGGTCGCGTGCGCCTCGCCGCGCGTCGCGACGTGGGCTGCGTCGCGACCTTCTCGCCGCGACGACACTGCGTCGCGTGGGTCACCGCGGCGGAGCGGCAGCGCCTCGGGAGCGCGATCCCGACGCCCACCCGCGGGCTGACGGTGGCGTCTGGGGTCGACGCTGACCAAGGCGTGAGCGTGCTGGTGCTCGACGCCGAGCGGCACGGCTACGAGGCAGACCCCGACCGCGCCAACGCCGACCGGCCGACGGTCACCGAGGTCGAGGACCGGGTCACCCGAGCCGTGATCGACTGGGTGACCTGGCTCCGAGGCGAGGGGAGGCTGTAGGGGGAGAGGGTCTTCAGCCGACGACGCTCATACGGGCGAGAGCGTTCGACCGACGACGCACATACAGACGAG
>JAEYZO010000716.1 GCA_023428035.1 Pseudomonadota bacterium
CGCCGCGCAGCGACCCGCGGTGCGCGCCGCCCTCCGGGGCGTGGTGCGCGGTCAGGGTGACGCCCCCCTCGCGGGTGCGACGGTCACCCTGCGCCTCGGCGACCAGGCCCCCCGCGAGCAGGCGACCGACGCCCAGGGGCGTTTCCGCTTCGACCTCGACGCCACGGGCGAGGGCCGGGTCACCGTCTCCGCCGAGGGCTACGCCCCCTACGAGTCGACCGAGACGCTGCGCGACAGAGACGACGTCGACGTCGTGTATCGCCCCCGCCCCGCGACGCCCTCCGCGCCCCCGACCGCCGAGCCCGTCGACCCCTCAGGGGAGCTCGCGGGCGAGGCCACGGTGCGCGCCCGCCGCCCGGCGAGGGAGGTCACCCGTCAGTCGCTGGAGTTCCGCGAGATCCTCCGCATGCCGGGCACCGGCGGCGACGCGCTGCGCGCGGTGCAGAACTTCCCCGGCGTGGCCCGCTCGATCACCGGGCTCCTCATCGTTCGCGGCTCGACCCCGCAGGACACTCAGATCTTCGCCGACGGCACGCTCATCCCTCTCGTCTACCACTTCGGCGGGCTGTCCTCGGTGGTGAGCACCGAGCTCCTCGACCGCATCGATTTCTACCCGGGCAACTACTCCGCCCGCTACGGCCGCGCGCAGGGGGGCATCGTCGACGTCGGGCTCCGCTCGCCGCGCCGTCAGGGCTACCGCATCGTCGGCAACATCAACCTCATCGACGCGAGCCTCTTCGTCGAGGGCGCGATCACCCGCGATCTCTCGTTCGCGGTGTCGTTCCGGCGCAGCTACGTCGACGCGGTCCTCGGCGCGGTGCTCTCGGGCATCGACGCCGTCACCATCACCTCTCTGCCCGTCTACTACGACTACCAGGCGCTCCTCGAGTGGCGCCCCGGCCGGCGCGACCGATTCCGCCTCGCCTTCCTCGGCTCCGACGACTCCCTCGCGCTCACCCTCAACCGCCCCAGCGAGACGGCCCCGCGCTTCTCAGGGAACTTCTCTACGGGCATCAACTTCCACACGGCGCAGCTCCTCTGGGAGCACACCTTCTCGACCTCGACCTCGAGCCGCGCGGTGCTCTCCTTCGGCCGCAACGCGATCAACGTCGGCGGCGGCGAGGCCTTCGGGCTCAACCTCGCCTTCTGGCAGTACACCGCCCGCTACGAGCTCTCGCACCGGCTCTCGCGCCAGGCCCAGGTCAACGTCGGCCTCGACATCATCGGCGGGCCCGCGAGCATCACCTTCAACGGCATCCGGCCGCCCACCGAGGGGCAGACCTTCAACCCCGCGCAGGCCGCGCGCGTCGCGTCCACCAGCACCGAATCGCTCTACCGCCCCGGCGCCTACGCCGAGCTCGAGCTCACCCCCGCGCCGGGCCTGCGGCTCATCCCCTCGCTGCGGGTCGACTACGCCCGCGACGCCGACCGCTCCGTCGCCGTGCAGCCGCGCTTCTCCTTCCGCTGGGAGGTCGCTCGCGACTGGTTCATCAAGGGCGGCGTCGGCGTCTACTCGCAGCCTCCGCAGCCGCAGCAGAGCTCGGCCTCGCCCAACGTGCTCCAGCCCGGCACCACCGTGGGCAACCCCTTCCTCGCGATGCAGCGCTCGGTGCACTACGGCCTCGGCGTGGAGCGCAACTTCTCCCGCTACGTCTCCGCCTCCGTCGAGGGCTTCTACAAAGACCTCGACGCGCAGGTGGTGGCGCAGAACACCGTCCTCGGAGCGGGCTACCTCAACTCCGGCGCGGGGCGCATCTACGGCGCCGAGGTTCTCCTCAGGCACCGGCCCTCGTCGCGCTTCTTCGGCTGGGTGGCCTACACCCTCTCACGCTCCGAGCGCAGGGACTCACCCGCGCTGCCATACCGCATCTTCCAGTTCGACCAGACGCACATCCTCACCGTGATCGGGAGCTTTCAGCTCGGCCGCGGCTGGGAGGTCGGCGCGCGCTTTCGTCTGGTCTCGGGCCAGCCCAACACGCCCGTCGCGGGCGCGATCTACAACGGCGACACGGGAACCTACCAGCAAGTGCCCGGCGCGCCCCTCTCGCGTCGCAACGACCCCTTTCACCAGCTCGACATCAGGATCGACAAGACCTGGAGGTGGAGCCGTGGGAGCCTCAACCTCTACCTCGAGGTGCTGAACGTCTACAACAACTCCAACCCCGAGGGCGTGCAGTACAACTACAACTTCACGCAGTCGCAGGTGGTGACGGGGTTGCCGATCTTCCCCAACCTCGGGCTGCGGGTGGAGTACTGACCGTGGCGAAGCTCGGGCGACTCCTGCCGTTGTGCCTCCTGCCGCTCGCGGCCTGCGGCGACGACCTGGCCCCAGCGTGGCAGATCCGCGCGTTCCGACTCTGGGGCGCCAAGGTCGAGAACCTCTCGCGCGCCGCGGCGGACCCCGACGTGAGCGAGGCCGCGCCGGGCGAGCGCGTGCGCCTCACGCTCTCCTACGTCGACCCGTCGGAGAACCCGCGGCCCCTGCAGGTGGTGTGGGTCTTCTGCGCCGAGGCGAGGGCGACGGCGACGTCCTTCGCGTGCGACCCGCGCGGCGCGTCGGTGCTCACGGGCGAGCAGGTCGAGTACACGATCCCGAGCATCACCTACGGCGTCGATGCGATGTACCGCTCGCGCATCCAGGGCGTGGTGCTCGCGTGCGCGGGGGGGACCCTGGGCTTCGACCCCGCGACGATGCTCCCGACCTGCGCGGGAGAGGGCGCCGAGTCGTGGGTGATGACCCGCTCGATCATCGTGCGCACGGCCGAGACCGACCCCCCGAACCACAACCCTGCGATCACCGAGGTGGTGCTGCTCCGTAACGGCCGCGAGTCTGAGCCCGTGGTGCTCGACGAGGCGGGGACCGTGACCGTGCCTCGCTGCGCGGGGGAGGGCTGCCCGACGCACGTGATCGAGGTGCGCGTGCGCGACGGGAGCAGGGAGCGCTACGAGACCCTCGACAACGCGGCGCGGGTCATCACCCAGACCGAGCGGCTGCAGTTCGGCTTCTTCACGGGTGAGGGCACGCTCGACAACGCGTTCCGCGTCGACGGCGCCGACCGACCGATGGGCCCGGTGCGCAACACCTGGACGCCGCCGCTCCGCGCGGGGAGGGCGACCTTCTACCTCACGGCCCAGGACGTGCGCGGCGGCTTCGACGTGGTGCGCCGCGCCGTCACCGTGGAGTGAGGGGCTACTCCCGGTTGTCGATCTGCGCGCGCTGCAGCGACCCCGCCCAGTCGATGTAGACGGTCTTCGTCTCGGTGAAGAACTCGTAAGGGGCCCAGCCGCCCTCGCGGTGCCCGTTGCCCGTGGCCTTCACGCCGCCGAAGGGGAAGTGAGCCTCGGCTCCGATGGTGGGAGCGTTCACGTAGGTGATCCCGGACTCGAGGCGCTCGACCGCGCGCATCGCCGTCGAGACGTCGCGGGTGTAGACCGACGAGCTCAGCCCGTAGGGGACCTCGTTCGCGATCGAGATGGCCTCGTCGAAGTCCCTCGCGCGGAGCACGGCGAGGACGGGGCCGAAGACCTCCTCCATCGCGAGGGTCGAGCCGCGCCTCACCCCGTCGATCACCGTGGGCGGGTAGAACCAGCCCCGCGCGAGCGCGCCCTCGGTGGGCACCTCACCGCCGCAGCGCACGTCGAAGCCGTCGGCCCGCGCGCCCTCGACGTAGCCGTGGATGCGCGCGCGCTGCTTCTCGCTCACCACGGGCCCGACCTCGACCTTCGGGTCGAGGGGGTCACCCAGCACCAGAGCCTTCGCGCGCTCGACGAGCCGGGGGACGACCCGATCGCCGACGTCGCCCACGGCGATGAGCCGCGAGGTGGCGGTGCATCGCTGCCCGGCGGTGCCGAAGGCGCCCCAGAGGATGCCGTCGACGGCGAGGTCGAGGTCGGCGTCGGGCATCACCACGCCGGGGTTCTTCCCGCCGAGCTCGAGGGAGACGCGCTTGAGGTGACGGCCGCCGCCCTCGGCGATGCGACGACCCACCGCGGTGCTGCCCGTGAACGCCAGCACGGCCACGTCGGGGTGGTCGACGATGGCGGCGCCGACCTCGTCGCCGAGTCCGTAGACCGTGTTGAGCACGCCGGGCGGGAGCCCCGCGTCCCAGAGGCACTCGGCGAAGCGGTGACCCGTGAGCGAGGCCTGCTCCGCGGGCTTCCACACCAGGGTGTTGCCGCACACAAGGGCGGGGAGGATCTTCCAGCTCGGCACCGCGACGGGGAAGTTCCACGCCGTGATGATCCCCGCGACGCCGATGGGACGTCGCAGGGTCATGCCGAGCTTGTTCGCGAGCTCCGACGGCGCGGTGTGGCCGAAGAGCCGCCTGCCCTCGCTGCCCGCGTAGAAGGCCGTGTCGATGGCCTCCTGCACGTCGCCGCGGGCCTCCTCCAGGCGCTTTCCCATCTCCCGCGCCATGTCTCGCGCGATCGACTCCTTGCGCTCGACCATGATCGCCGCCGCGCGGAAGAGCACCTCGCCCCTCGCGGGCGCCGGCACCCGGCTCCACGACTCGAAGGCGGCCCTCGCCACGGTCACCGCGCGGTCGACGTCGCTCGCGCCGGAGCGGGGCAGTGTCGCGACGAGCGACCGGTCTGACGGGCTGCGCGCTTCGAGGGTCGCGCCCGAGCTCGCGGGCAGCGACGCGTCGCCGACGCGGTTCAAGAGGGAGGTGGGCGCGGTCATCGTCGTGGGGGTCTCCTCGGTCGCTCGTGATCTCAGGTGTTTGAGCCGCCGTCGCCGCGAGGCGCGAAGGGGTTGAAGGGCGGGGGCGCCGCGGGGGGCGCCTCTGCGGGCCCCTGCGGCGGAGGCGCGAAGG
>JAEYZO010000729.1 GCA_023428035.1 Pseudomonadota bacterium
GTGGTGCTTGAGCACCTTGCGCGGCAGCTCCCCGAAGAGCGAGGTCGAGAGCTGCGAGAGCACCGCCTCGGCCTCGCGCCGCCGTCGCCGGCCCTTCTTCGTGATGTGGATGCGTTGCTGCCGACCGTCCTTCGGGTCGCGCGCGCGGGCGATGAGCTCGGCCCTCTCGAGCTTGTCGAGGAGCGGGGTGAGCGTCGACTTCTCGTAGCGCACCACCCGAGACAGGCCCGTCGAGGTGATCCCCTCGTCGGCCTCTACCGCCGCGAGGATCGCGAGCTGCGCCGCGTTCACGTCGTCGAAGCCCCGCTCGCTCAGCGCCTTGCGGACCCGCTGCTGGAGCGCCGTCGCCGCGCGCGTGGTGAGCGCCAGGGTGTCGTCTCGCATCGCCTCCGCCGTAGCCTTCCCCATAGGCTTTTAGCGATACCAGCAGCAGCCGAGGGCCCGCAAAGGCTGCGCGGATGTGCAGGCCGTTCGGGGAGCGAACTATCTCTCCGTGGCCTTGCGCTCGATCCACGCCGCGACCTCCCTCGCGTGCGAGACCCCGTGCACCGAGATCCCCGGCGGGGCCTCGCCCCGCTCTGCGTTGGCCTTCGGCACCAGGGCCCGGCGAAAGCCCAGCTTCGCGGCCTCCTCCAGCCGCGGCGTGCACCGCGGGACGGCGCGCACCTCGCCCGCGAGGCCCACCTCGCCGAACACCACCAGGTCCGCCGGGAGCGAGAGGTCGGCCACGCTCGACGCGAGGGCGCAGGCCACCGCGAGGTCCGCCGCGGGCTCGTCGATCGAGGCCCCGCCCGCCACCGACACGAAGACGTCGCGGTCTCGCAGGGGCATCCCCGCGCGCTGAGAGAGCACCGCCGTCAGGATCGCGAGGCGCGTCGGGTCGACCCCCGTGGCCACCCGCCGCGGAGAGGGCATCGCGCTCGGCGTGACCAGCGCCTGCACCTCCAGCAACAAGGGCCGAGCGCCGTCGGCCGACGAGACCACCGCGGAGCCCGGCACGTCCTTCGGGCGCTCCGCCAGGAAGAGCGCCGACGGGTCGGGCACCTCGCGGAGCCCGTCGCGCGACATCTCCAGCACGGCGAGCTCCCCCGACGCGCCGAAGCGGTTCTTCACGGTGCGCAGCAACCTCGGGCCCCCCGAGCGCTGACCGTCGAAGCTCAACACCACGTCGACGAGGTGCTCGAGCACCTTCGGCCCCGCGAGGGAGCCGTCCTTCGTCACGTGGCCCACCAGCAGCATCGTGCGCGACTGCTGCTTCGCGAGCGTCACCAGCCGCGAGGTCACCTCCCTCAATTGCGCCACGCTCCCCGCCGCGCTCTCGAGCTCCGCCGCGCGGACCGTCTGCACCGAGTCGACCGCCACGATCGACGGGTCGCACTCGCGGATCGCCGCCTCGACCTCGTCGAGCTCCCCGCTCGCCAGCAACCGCAGCGCGTCGGCGTCGCTCACCCCCAGCCGTCGCGCGCGCCCCGCCACCTGCGAGGCCGACTCCTCGCCCGAGACGTACAAGACGCCTCCGCGACCGTCACCCGCCGCCGCGAGCCTCGCCACGAGCTGCAAGAGCAGCGTGCTCTTGCCCACGCCAGGCTCGCCACCGACGAGCACCACGGAGCCCTCGACCAGGCCCCCGCCGAGCACCCGGTCGACCTCTGACATCCCCGTCTCGCGGCGCTCCGAGGTCTGCTCGATCGCCTCGCGCAACGCTACGGCCTTCGAGCCCGTGCTCGAGACGGCGATGCCCTTGGAGCGCGCGCCCTTGCCGCGGGGGGCGCGCTCCTCGACGAGGGTGTTCCACGCGCCGCAGCCGGGGCACTTGCCGGTCCATTTCGACTGTGAGGCGGAGCAGGCCTGGCAGACGTACACGGTGTCTCTCACGCCGACCGCGGTAGCGCGCGGGTCGACCACGGCGCAAGCGCCGCGGAGACAACGAATGTCAGTACATCACGCCGAGCACGCCGCGCAGGGTCTGCGCCGTGTCGAAGGAGAAGCCCGAGAGGGGAGAGCCGGTCTGCCGCTCGTCCTCGCGGGGGCCGAGGCCCGCCATCGGGAAGAGCACGCCGTACTGCAGCGACGCGAAGAAGCCCGCGCCGGGCAGGCCGCCGAGGGAGGTGTCGCGGAAGTTCGACTGGTAGGTGAGCTCGGCGTTGATCTCGATGCCGAGGTCGGCGGCGTTGCCGCGGGTCTGCACGAACTCCGACGCGCGCGACCAGATGACCGCGGCGCGGCCGTAGAAGCGGTCGCCGCCGGGGCGGTCGACGAAGGCGTACATCACCGACGGGCGGAAGTAGTACGCCCCCGACACCTGCCGGAAGATCTGCCGCCAGAGGATCAGGTCGATGCGGTAGTCGGGGTGAAAGCGGAAGAGGGTGTTCGACGAGGCCGCGTCGCGTCGCGGGGCGATGAGGGCGTTGTGGTAGTTCATGCCCTCGAGGTCCGAGTCGCCCGTCGCGTAGCCCGTCTTGAACTCGAGATGGAGGCGGTTGTTCAGGAGTCGGTACTCGAACTCCATCGCGCCGCCGAACTGCCGCAGGTCGAGGTTGCGGGTGTTCCGGTTGCCGGGCTCGCGCGCGATGTTGGTGCTGCCGAAGATGAGCGCGGCCTCGAGCTCCAGCCGAAAATTGCGGTGCAGGAGCTGGAACCACCCGTCGGCGATCACCGCGCTCGCGTTCACGATGCGGTACTGGTCGCGCAGGGAGCCGATGTTGTTCGAGTCGCCCACCGTGCGCTGGTCGACGTTGCTCATCCCCGTGCCGGCGAACTCGTTCGAGAGGTTCTGCCAGCGGTAGAGCCCGTAGAGGCCCGCGTTGACGACGACGTTGCCCCGGGCGAGGTCGCGGCGGGTGTCGCTGGGGTCGACGCGGCGGCCGACGGCGAGGCCGATCTGGTGCACGTCGTCGAGCTGCGAGACGTCGATGGGCTGGCCCTGGCCGGTCTCGTAGCGCAGCGACTGGCTCGTCGGGCCCGTGGAGACGAAGTCGTAGAAGCCCGCGAGGAAGAGCGACAGCGAGCGGATGCGCGCCGCGTACATGATCCGGTCGGAGTGGCTCTGGAAGTCAGAGTCGATCCCGTTGCCGGCGTTGGCGAGGATGCCCAGGCCCCACTGGCTCGGCATGCGGCCGAAGCGGATCTGCCCGAGCGTGGGGTTGGTCACCTCCGCCCACGCTCGGCTCACGGTGATGCCCGGCGTGAGGGAGTTCTGCGGCGTTGGTGTGACCTGCGTCTGCGAGAACGCGGTGAGCGGGGCCCAGGGCGAGGCCTGGCCGCCGGTGTAGTAGCCCTGCGGCGTCGAGCCGAGGATGAGGTTGTCGAAGACGTCGAACTGCGTGTGGATCGAGATGTTGTCGGTGACGTGGATCTCAGGGTTCAGCCGCAGGCGCATGTTGGCCATGGTCTGCGTGCTGCCGGTGCAGTCGGCGGCCTGGTAGGTCCCGTCGGTCGCGGTGGTGCCGCAGAGGTTGGGCAGGCCGTTGTCGGGGGTGCGGACCCAGGGGAGGTTGCCGTTCTGGTAGCTGGCGCCCGCGGCGATGAGGGCGGGGTTGTCCCAGCCCAGCGCGAAGGAGCTCATCAGCTCGGGGCGCACGCGGAAGTACCCGTGCATCACGAACATCTGCCCGATGCGGTCGAGGAGGTTCGTCGGCGCGGGTCGCGGCGTGGGGCGCTGGGCGGGTGCGCGCTCGTCGCCCGTCGCGTCGGAGGTGGCCTCTGCGCGGTCGAGCGTGGGCTCTACGC
>JAEYZO010000756.1 GCA_023428035.1 Pseudomonadota bacterium
GCGATCTCCTTCTCCACGCAGAAGTGCAGCGCCTGGCTGCTGATCTGCGCGCCGCCGTGCAACACCACGTGGCTCACCGTCGCCGAGGGCATCTTCGTCACCTCCCCGTCGCGGGGGGTCACCACCAGCTCCTCGCCGCTCTTGCCCAGCCGTGACCCGTGCGCCACGACGTGCAGCGGGACCCGCTCGTCGTCGACCACCGAGAGGTTCAGCGGGCTCCACTCCGGGTCGTGCGCCAGCCGCTCCTCCTCGGGCAGGCACACCGGCGCCAGCGAGCACTTCACGCACAGCCGCTCGTTCGTCGTCACCGGCGGGCGCACCACCGTCAGCCGCAGCGCCTTCGCCCGAGCCACCGCCCCGCGCACGTCCTCGCGGAGCTCGTCGTCGACGGGCACCCGCACCGTCACCCCGTCCTTGTGGTAGCGCACCCGAGCCTCGGGGATCTCCTGCCCCGTCGCCTCCTCCAGCAGCATCGCGTAGGCCGCGACCTGCACCCGGTCGTTCTCCCACGCGCAGGGCCTCTTCGCATCGTCGCGCATCGAGCGCCCGCGCTTGTGCTCGTAGGGGAGCCAGCGACCGTCACGGCGACGGAGGGCGTCCATCTGCCCGCGCATCCCGAGGGTGGGGCTGTCGAGCACCATGCGTTCCACGGTGCCCTCGTCCTCCTTCTCGATGGCCTCGTGCAGCGTGCGCCCGGCGTACACCGCCGCGTCGGCCACCTGGATCCCCTCGACCTCTTCGAGGTAGTAGCGCCTCTCGCAGAACGCGAGCGCGTTCAACGCATACACCCGCACCAGCGGGTCGTGCTCCACCGCGGGAGCCCCCGGCTCGTCCATGTCGTCCTCCCGCGGGGCTCGCGGTTGATGACACCGAGCCCCGCAACGCCCGAACGGGCATCACCGCCGACGACGAACTGTAGGAGAGCGTTCTCTCAGGGCGCCTTCGGCACCCACGTCCACGCCGCCTCGGGGGGCCCCCCCTCGACGACCTCGCTCGGAGCGTACAGCCCGCTGGTGGTGCGGCTGCTGTCGCTCCGGTCGATCGCCACCGTCAGGCGACACGAGCCCTCGCGAGGACCCTCCCCCGCCGTGACGCGCTCGTACCACCGCGCCTTCGGCGGCGCCTCGCTCCAGTCGATCCGATCGATGAGGAAACTGTTGTCCCCCGCGAATGGCAACCCGTAGCGCGCCCCCGGGAGACGTCCGGCGAGCCCGTCGACCACCCGCTGCGCGAGCGGGCCGTCGGCGGTCTCCACCGCGATGACCGCGTCGAGGCCCACCAGCAGCTCCCTACGCGCCGGGGCGATCCAGTACTTCGCTCCGTGCGTCTGCCTCGCGAGCTCCGTCGCCTTCTCGTCGAGGTCGATCCGATACCCGTGGAGCTGCTGGTATAGCACCGCGGTCTCCGGCTCCCTCGCGTCGCCGTGGCGCCCCACCGAGATCCGCAACGGAGGCGCGTCGCTCCGCACCAGGGTCGTGACGCCGTCGTCACCGCCGCGCGTCTCAACCCCCGCGAGGTTCAGCACCAGCCCCCACGCCGCCGACGGCGGGACGATCGGGGCCGTCGCGCGGAACACCCCCGCCTGCATCCAGCGAAAGGCCGCGAACCGTGCCCTCACCCGCAGGTAGAAGCGCGACACCTCACTCACCCTTGAAGGCGGCCTCGCCCAGGCGCTTGAGCAACCGCTGGGGGTTGTCGTCGAGCTTCACCCCTTTGGCCTCGTAGCGCCCGACCTCGTCGGCCGTGAGCTTGCGAACGATCTCGCCGCCCACCCAGAACTCGCGCCCGGGCAGGTCGTCGGTGAGCACGCGGCCGAGCTCCGCGAAGCCGCCGTCCTCGCCGAAGCCGTAGGTGTCGAAGCCCGCCACGAGCTGCGGGGTGAGCCGCGCCACGACGCTCCGCGGCGCCATCTCGAAGTAGCTCCGCGCGTGGCCGCCCGCGACGTCGCTGAGCTCGCCGATGGACTCCAGCAGCGCGCGGGTCCACGCCGGGCCGTCGCCCGCCATGCAGTCGGCGAGGTGCAGCGCGAAGGGGTACTGGTAGGCCGTGTGCGTCACCTCGCGGTGGAGCAGCGCCGAGCTCGCGGCGTTCTTCCACGGGCTCTCGGCGTTGAGGGGCGACTGGTGGAACGTCGCGTCGAAGCGGTAGGGCGTGAGCGCCACCGCCATGTTCATGCGCAGCACGCTGTCGCGCTTCGCAGGGCGCCCCTTGTTCGCCTTGATGGCCTCCTTGTCGGCCACCATGTAGCCGAAGAGGAAGTCGTCGGCGTACTTCGTCGCGTCGGGGAAGGACTGGAACTTCACCGCGAGCTGGTCTTCGTTGTGGAGCCGCTCGCGGTTCGAGGGCAGGCCCTTCTTCCGCAGGATCTCCCGCAGCGCGTTCCGCATCGACTCCGGCGAGATCACCGTGTGCTCCTTCGCCCCCCGGGTGATCTTCTGGAGCACCGTGCGGTTCTCCTCGCTCTCACCCCGGTAGTTGGAGCTCGGCGCCGCGTAGGTCAGCACCGTCGCGAACAGGTTCAGCTTGTTCTCGGCCATCGCTCTGTCTCCTCCCATCTCTCAGTCGTCGCCGCCCTCGGCGGACTTCTTCTCCCCAGGCACCCACCGCGCGGCCGACAGGGCCAGCAGGGTGAGCGTCCGGACCTTCTCCCGCGCGCCCTCGTCCCGCAGCCCCGCGTGGAGCGTGCGGTAGCGCGCCTCGTTCATGAACTGCGGCACCGAGCACAGGGTCTCGGCGAAGTACTGCGTGAAGTCGTCCTCCTGCCGACCCCTCACCTGGAGGAAGGCGTCCATCGCCACCCGCTGCTTCTCCTCCTGGAGCTTCTTGCCGAAGCCCGGGTCAGCCTTCGCCTTGTCGAAGAGTCCGTCGTAGGGCTCCCGCAGCCGCGACGCCGCGCGGCGGTTCACGTAGCCCTTCACCACGTCCCACACCGCGAGCTCCAGGTCCTCGTCCCTGCGCTCGCCTCCGTCGTTCGTCTTCTTCATGGTCTCCTCTCGCCTCCTGAACTGCTCCCGCGCGTCCCTGCAGAAGGTGCTCGCGCCGACGCCCTGCCCCGGTCGCAGCGCCTCGCCCTTGCTCTTGTAGGGGGTCGTCTCGAACAGCCGGTCGAAGCCCCACCACCACTCCCGCCCCGCCAGCAGGTTCAACAACCGCTGCCGGCGGTACATCGGGTCGACGCAGCCCTCACGGATGCGCCTCCGCTCACCCTCCAGCTCCAGCGTCGGCGCGATGCGAGCGGTCGAGAGCACGTTGACGTTGTTGCCCTGCTTGTCAACGTGCAGAACCTCGACGGCCGTCATCGCCACGCTCGTGTCCTTGCCTCCCTCGCGCGCGCTCACCGCCGCCCGCAGCCTCTCGCCGAGGTCCAGCGCGCTCTCCAGCGCGAGGTCGATCAGGGCCTCGCGAGGGCGAAAGCCCCACACATCGCTCTTGCGACTCGTGCGCAAGACCTCAGGGAGCACCGCGCAGAAGACCTCGAGGTTCGACACCTCGGGGATCGCGAGCGCGAAGCCCACCTGCTGCTTGCGCCCCTCCTTCGGGTCGACCACCTCCGGCACGTACACCTGCGCGGCGTAGGGCCAGAAGTGCAACAGGAACTGCTGCCTCGCGCGGTCGCGAAAGCCCACGTTCTCCGCCGTGCGCGCCATCGCACCGAGGTAGTAGGTGCTCGGCAGGTCGACGCTCTTCGCCGGGTCGCCCGCGAGCTGCGCGAAGGCGTCGGCGCCGTCTCCAGACGTCTCGGCGACGGGCGGTGGCGCTTCGGCGCGCGCCTTGTCAGCCCTCGCCTCGAAGGGCGCCCGCGTCGCGGGCTTCCCTCGCAGGATCGTCCACACCATGTTGCGCCACATGCGCACCCACGGCCCGCGCTCGTCCTTGTTGGGCTCCGCGTCGACGAGCACCCCGCCGCGAGGAACCACGACGTCGTAGACGTAGACGGTCTTGCGCTTCTCCTTCCCCGTCTTCGGGTCGACCTGCACGCGCTCGTCCGTGCGCTTCGGCGCCACCTCCTGCTTCTGCTTGTTCTTCCTGATCTGGTTCTCGACGTTCTCCTCCCACGAGGCCGCGTAGAGCTCGTCGAAGAGCCAGCCCATCCCTTCCTCGTCGAACCTCAGCGTCGCGCCGTCGGCGTCGAGCGCCACCACCTCGCACACGCCCCGCTTCGGCGTGGTGCTCCGCGGGAGCCACTGCGCCATGAGCACCAGCCCCGCGAGCCCCGCCCGGTGCTGCGCCGACGGGAGATCCGCGAGCTCCCAGCGCACCGTCACCGGCCCCTCCACCGCGGGCTTCTTCCCCGAGCGCTTCGGCTTCGGGGTCTTCCCTGTCGGCTCCGTCGTCACGTCGGCGTCCCTCCTTCGACGAGGAGACCGATGTCCTCGCCGTAGCGCTTGTGGTCGACCACCCTGATCCACTCGGGCAGGCCCGCGAGCTCCCAGGTCGCCTTGCGCGGCGCCGGGAGCACCCACTCGTCAATGGGCACCTTCCCCTTCGACTTGAGCGCCGCCTTCACCGCCGCGAGGTCGCTGTCGAGCACCGCCGAGGCGCTGCGCTCGCCGTCGATGTCGCGCAGGTCGCCCGGCGTCGCGTAGTACCCGCTGTCGAGGAAACGCGCGTAGTCCCCAGGGCGCTGCTCGCGCTTCGCCCAGGCCTGGAGCTGCGCCGCGAGCATCGCCTGAGATGCGTCCATCTTCGGCAGCGCCGCGAGAAAACTCTTCGCCCCGTCGAGGTCCTCGCGGGTGTAGGGCAGGGGCGAGCCCTCCACGGGGTACGTCACCAGCGACGCCCTGAAGGACTTGTCCTTCCGCAGCTTGCGGTGCGCCCGGCCGAAGCGCTGCACCAGCGCCGTCACCGGCGCGTGCTCGGTGATGAGCACCTCGGCGTCGAGGTCGAGGCTCATCTCGCACACCTGCGTCGTCACCGCGAACACGCGCTCCCCCTCCTGCTGGAACGCCTTCACCACCGCCTCGTGCCGCCGCTTGCGGTCCTTCAGCCGGTAGCGCGAGTGGTAGCAGAGGGGGGTGACGCCCCGCGCCTTCAGCTCCGCCACCAGCGCCTGGCAGCGCGCGACGGTGTTCACCACCCAGAGCACGCGCTTGTTCTCCTCCCACGCCGCGACGGCCTTCTTCATGGCCTCGGCTGCGTCAGCGGCCGGGTCGAGCGTGTAACGCTGCGCCGTCTCCTGCGCGCTGAGGTCCGCGTAGCGCGACTCGCGCTCCGCCGCCGTGGGATAGAGCCGCAGGCCCCGCGACTCCAGCTCCGCCTGCCGCTCCTTCGGGAGCGTCGCGGTCATGCAGAGCGCGGGCACGTCGAAGTGCTCCAGGAAGGCCACGAGGTTCTCGAAGAGGTGCGCGTCGTAGCTGTGCACCTCGTCGAAGACCACCACGGCGTCGGCGAGCGCCGGGAGCATGCACAGCCCCCGGTAGTTGAACTCCATGAACGAGAGGAACTGGTCCACCGTCGCGGAGAAGAAGCGCCGCGGCCAGTAGGCCATGCCGTAGAGCCGGTCCTCCTGCTCGCTCGGCCCGAAGGCGCCCGCGCGCAGGTGCTCCTTCTCGTCGGGGTTGGACTGCATCGAGAGCAGCTCGCTCTTCGCCGTGCCGTGGAGGAGCGCCGCCTCGGCCTCGGGCGCCCACGACACGTAGTCGCGAAAGCCCTCCGTCGCCGTACCCCGCGTGGGGTAGAGGAAGATCACCCGCCCGACCCGACGCTCCCGCGCCTGCGCCATCGCCCACCGCCACGCCGCGAGGGTCTTGCCCGCTCCGCAGGCCGCCATCAGCAGCGCGCGCGGCCCCAACAGCTCGGCGTCGGTCTGGAAGTCCTGCCAGTTGAAGAGCAGCTCTGGCGTCGGGGTGACACCCTCGGCCTCGAGGCGTTGGGTGATCCCCGCGTTGATCTCCGCGACGCGCCGCTCGATGACCTTGTCGGCGACCTCGTCGGCGCCCAGGTCCGGCGTGCGCACCGCCTCGTTGACCCACTCCGCGAAGTCGATGCCCTCACGGCGCAGCCCCGACGCCGCGCCGTCGGCCGCGATCACCCCCGCCTTCAAGGCGCCCACCCACCGCTTGCGCGCGCCGTCCTTCTTCGCAGAGAGCAGCACGCGGAACTGCTTCGCCGCGTTCATGCCCGCGAGGAGCGTCTGCCCCCACACGCCGCGGTCCGACGTCCAGGGCTCGGTGGGGAGCGCGGGCGGCGGCGGCAGCGAGGCGACCTCGGCGACGCGCGCGAGGATGGTCTTCACCTCGGGGTGGTCGAGGTAGAGCCGCACCACCTCGGCGTCGCTCTGCGACGCGCCCCAGCGGTAGTGGTGGTCGTGCGCGTCGGTCGCCTTGGCGTGGTGAGAGAGCACCGCGGCGGTGATCGCGTCGAGGTCGAGCGCGGGGTTCTTCTTCAACCACTCCCGCACGGCAGGGAGGTGGAGCACCACCGCGCTCAGGTGCTCGTGGCGCACGCCCTGGGCGAAGAACCCTGGCGAGGTCACGGCGCGGTAGAAGTCCTCGTTGGCCTTGCCGATGTCGTGAAAGAGGCAGGCCACGTACAGGTTCAGCCGCCAGCGCTCCACCTCCTCGGACGCGATGCGGAAGAACCTCGGGAAGGTCTCTCCCCAGCGCGTGCCCTCGGCGAAGAGGAGCGCCGCGGCGTCACGGGTGTCGCAGCAGTGCCGCTCCACCGAGAGGGGGCCCGTAGCGCCCACCTTCTTCGCGAGGAGGTGCGGCGGAGGCGTATGCGCGGCCGCCATCAGCCCTCGCTCCTCGCCGTCGCGTGCCCGAAGACCCCGCAGCCGAAGCGCTGCCGCCCACCCACGCCCGCGCGCTGCACCTTCAGCGAGTCTTCGTCGCTGAGCCCGTCGAGGCGCAGCCCGAAGCCCACCACGCGGTCACCCGAGATGGTCAGCACCCGCCGCCGCCCCACCTTCGGGGTCGCGCTCACCCCCAGCGCGTCGAGCTGCCGCTTCACGGCGCCGACGAAGGGCTCCTCGTCCATGAAGCCCTTGATGACCACCGCGCGCGACGCGAGCGACGCCGCAGGAGAGAGCGCGAAGACCCGCGACGTGCCCACCAGCACCTCGTGACCGCCGACGGCGATCGACTTCCCCGCCAGCGGTAGCACCCGCGGGAGCTGCGCCGGGTCGAGGCGCATCCAGAGCCCGAGGTTGTGCCTCCGCAGCGCGAGGGTGCCGTCGTTCAGCGGCGTGCCGCGGATCGGGTGCACCGCCAGCCACTCCGCGCCGTGCAGGTCGCCCAGCACCCCGCATAGCGCCCCGAAGAGCGCGTAGCCGTGGTCCTGCGGCACCCGCTCGCCCGCCAGCGGGAAGGCCACGTCCACCCGCTGTCCGATGTTCGTCTCGGTCGTCATAGGTCTCCCCTGTCGTTTGTATGGAGGGCTCCGTCGAGCAGTCAGGCTATGGACGCCGACGGGCGGGCAGGTCTGACATCGGTGGCGTCTCCCACGCGGACGCCCTGACCGACCGACAGCACCACCGCGATCAGCGCCCACAGCATGCGGTCACGCTTCTCCTTGCGATCGGACTGGGACCGAAACACCCCACGCAACTCGGCCGCCATGGGTTGAGTACCCCGGTCATTGACCGCCCAGCGCACGGCCTTCAGCTCGAACCTCAACTCGAATTCCATCGGCTCCTCCGGTCGCGATCGAACACCACCACGACGCGGCGGGAACCTAAGCCGACTCGTAACCGTGTCAAGAGACTCACTCATGTCGCAGTTACTGGCCGACGACATACTTTTCCTGTTATTTGTTCTTGCCAGACTCCAGTAGTAGTTCCCGCTCAGCCCTAACCCGGTTTGTTACGGTGCTACGTTTCCGCCGCCCAGAGGCGTTGAGCACTCAAGGGACTCTCTCATCTCGCGAGAAGCCCAATACTCCGCGGTGATGCCGTCAGGCGTTCCACCCCCTCCTCTGCCTCGAACGACAGCGCCCCCGGCACCCACCCCTTCGGCAGGCTCCAGTACACCTCCGGCCGGTCGTACGCCCGCACGAAGGGGATCCCGCTCTCCTGCATCTCCTTCAGCCGCTTGCGGAGTCCCTGCACCGTCAGCCCGAGCCTCTGCGCCAGCTCCCGCTGCGACCACGTCCGCTGCTCCCCGAGGAAGGCCCCCAGCACCCGAACCACCGTCTCGGTCCCGCCCCGCGCGCTCATCGCCGACCCGCGGGCGACCCTATCCCCAGTCGCATCCCCATGGCTACCGCGATCCCTACCGTGACTCCTCCGGGTGCGAGCGCTGCCTCACCACGTCTACCCCCACGGGCTCCATAAGCTCCCCGTCCTGTCTCCTACCGCCTCCCCTCGCAAGCTCCGCATCGACTCCGCCCCAGGCTCCCTACCTACCCCGCGCCAACTCCTGCCAGAGCCTTCACCGGGATGACGACCGTCCCGGTGTCGCCTCGCGGGCGAGTCCGGCCTGACTCCGTGCCTTCCCCGCCGAGGTTCGTCCCGTCCCGCTGCGCAGACGTGGGGGTGCAGGCGCATTCGCGAGGCGATCACTTTCCACGCAACACCTGACGACAGCCGCCGAGACACCGCGCGCAACCCGCCGGAGGTCTCGCCATGTCGCACGACAACACCCCGTCCCTCTCCCACGACGCCGCCCTCGCCGAGGCCTTCGGCGCCTGTCGCCCGAAGCTCCTCGCCTACGCCCGGCGACGGATGCGCATCGAGGCCGACGCCGACGACGTCGTCCACGACGCCCTCGCCGACGCCTGGGAGGCGCGGCACCGCTTCGACCCCTCGCGAGGCCCGCCCGCCGCGTGGCTCACGGGCTTCGTCCACTTCGCCATCCTCGACGCGCACAAGCGCGCCGCGCTGCGCGTGTACGTCAACGTCGCCACCTGCTCGCACCCCGAGCTCGTCGTCGAGCTGGATGACCCCGCGAAGGTGATCGTTCGCGACCGGCTCGACCGCGCCCTCGCGACGCTCCCCGACGACGACCGCGCCCTGGTGCTCGACCGCGTCGTCGCCGAGCGCCCCTGGGAGGAGCTCGTCGCCGAGCGCGGGCGCTCGCGGCAGTCGCTCATGCGCGCGCTCGACAAGGCCCTCGAAGCGCTCCGCCGCGCGGCGATCCGAGAGGGCTTGAAGCCCGACGTCGTTTCCGCGGACGTCGGGGCCTGCTCGTTCTGAGTAGGGGTGAGCACGACGCGGCGACCGAATAGGCGGTCGCCTCCGATGCGCGCTCAAAGGCCAAAGTGCCCTATGCCTGCGCCTCGTAAGTCACAACCCGAGCCG
>JAEYZO010000759.1 GCA_023428035.1 Pseudomonadota bacterium
GGCCGAGCCCTCCGAGCAGGAGCTCAAGGACGCCGCGGTCGACGCCGCGGTGGCCCTCGACGAGTCCGCGAGCGGCCCCCTCGCGCGGTACTTCCGCGACATGGCCGTCTACGCGGTGATGGACCCGGCGCTCGAGCTCGCGACGGCCAAGGAGTTCGAGGCCGCCGAGATCGCCCGCTGGGAGTCTGTCCTCGCCTACCCCCCGGCCCTGGAGATGGTCGCCCGCGCCGTCGAGGCCGAGCTGGCCTCGCTGCCCGAGCCGGTCACCGTCGCGGAGTTCGACAAGCTCCGCAAGCTGGTGAAGGCCTACCGCAAGAACCGCTCGAAGCTCGACCGGGTCTCGTCGAAGCGCTGGGCCGACACCTCGGCGGCTCTAGCCCGCAAGCTCCGCGCGCTCGACGCCGACCGGCTCTTCATCGAGGCCGTCGACCATGAGCTCGCGCGCACCACGCGCAACGACGAGGTCGACGAGGAGGTCGAGTCTGAGGAGCCCGGTCAGGTGCTCTCGTCGGGCTACCGCAAGTACCTGGTGGGCGTCGGCCGCGCGCGCGACCGGCTCTTCAGGGTGAAGAACCGCTTCGTAGCGGCGAACCTCCGGCTCGTGGTGTCGATCGCGCGCCGCTACAACCGCGGGCGGATGCCGCTCATCGACCTCATCCAGGAGGGCAACATCGGCCTCATCAAGGCCGTCGAGCGCTTCGACCACTCGCGCGGATACCGCTTCAGCACCTACGCGAGCTGGTGGATCCGGCACGCGATCTCTCGCGCGCTGGCCGACAAGGGCCGCGCGGTGCGCATCCCCGTCCACATGCTGGACACGTACAACCGCGTGCAGCGCGTGGCGTCGCAGATCACCGTGAAGCTCGGCCGCGAGCCCACCCTCGAGGAGCTCGCCACCGAGACAGGCATCGCCCTGGAGAAGCTCGAGCGGATCAAGAAGGACTGGGCCGAGACCCCGTTCTCCCTCGACCGCCCGGTCAACGACGAAGACGGTCGGCGCTTCATCGACCTGCTCGAAGACGACAAGGTCATGTCGCCCCTCGAGCACGTCATGAACGTGTCGTGGTCCGACGAGCTGCAGCGCCTGCTCTCGACCCTGACCCCGATGGAGGCGCGCATCCTCCGCTGGCGCTTCGGCCTCGACAACGAGGAGGAGCTCACGCTCAAGGAGATCGGCGACAAGTACAACCTGTCGCGCGAGCGCATCCGCCAGCTCCAGGAGCAGGCCCTCACCAAGATGCGCAAGCAGATCCGCGAGTGACCGTCCCCACCTCGGGGGCCATCGCGCCCCCGAGGTGCCCTCATCCTCCCCCCGCCCCTCAGCCCCCTCGAAACTCCGGCAGCACGAAGGTCCCGGTCTCCGTGAAGGTGCCGAGCTCGCCGCTCGCGAGCAGGTCCTCGAAGACCGGGGCCCAGCGCTCCTTCACCAGCTCCTCGGCCTCGTCGGCGCTTCGGCTCGACAGCACCGCCTCGGCGGTCACCCGCGCGTCCTCGAGGTCGATCCTCCGCAGCGCCTCCTTCACCTCGGGCACCGCCGTGGGCTCCACCGAGAGCTCATGCACCCCGACGCCCAGGAGCACCGGCAGCGACAGGAGCTCGCCCGCCATCGCGCCGCACAGGCCGCACGGGATCCCCGCCGCCCGCGCCGCACGCGCGGTCATCGCCACCGCCCGAACGATGGCCGGGTCGAGGGTGCGCGCGAGGTGCGCCACGTGCTCGTTGCCCCGGTCGATCGCCAGCGAGTACTGCATCAGGTCGTTGGTGCCGATCGAGAAGAACGCCGACTCCTGCGCGAGCACGTCGGCCATCAGCACCGCGCTCGGCGTCTCGACCATGATCCCGAGCGGGACGTCGCGGAATTCCTTGCCCGCCTCGGTGAGCTCGAAGCGCGCGCGCTCGAGCTCGGCCCGCGCCTCGCGGAGCTCCGACACCGACACGATCATCGGCACCATCACCCTCACGTCGCCGTGCGCCGCCGCGCGCAGCATCGCCCTCAATTGCGCCCGGAACACCTCGCGCTCGCGCAGCGCGAGCCTCACGGCGCGCAGGCCCAGGGCCGGGTTCATCTCCTTCGGGATGCGGAAGGCCGTGGAGAACTTGTCTCCGCCCAGGTCGAAGGTGCGCAGCGTGATCGTGCGCGGCGCCATCGTCTGCACGATGCGCCGGAAGGTCTCGTACTGCTCGTCCTCCGACGGGGGGTCGGTGCGGTCGACGTAGAGGAACTCCGTGCGGTACAGCCCGATCCCGTCGGCGCCGTGGTCGATGGCCACCGCGGCCTCGCCGGGCAGCTCGATGTTCGCGCGGAGCCTCACCTGCGCGCCGCAGCGCGTGACCGCCTGCTCCGAGCGGTTCCCGCGGAGGGTGCGCGCGAAGGCGATGTACTTCTCCCCGCGGTCGGTCGAGGCCGCGGCCTCGGCCTCGGTGGGCGACACGATCACCTCCCCGCGCAGCCCGTCGACCACCACCTCGTCGCCGTTCGCGATGCGCCGCGTCGCGTCGGCCGCGCCCACCACCGCCGGGATCGACAGCGCCCTCGCCATGATCGCCGTGTGCGACGTGGTAGAGCCCACGTCGGTCACGAAGGCCATCACGTCGATGCGCGCGAGCGCCGCCGTGTCGGCCGGCGAGAGCTCGTGCGCCACCAGCACCACCGGGCCCCAGAGGTCTCCGGGCTTCGAGATCTCCGTGGGCGCCCCCACCAGGTGCCGCAGGATGCGCTCGCCCACCGCGCTCACGTCGCTGCGCCGCTCGCGCACGTAGTCGTTGAGCGCGCGGCCCAGCATCTCGCCCACGTGCTCGATCGAGCGGGTGAGCGCCCACTCCGCGTTCATCCTCTGCTCGCGCACGCCGCGCTCCGTGCCGTCGACGATCTGCGGGTCCTCGAGCATCAAGAGCCCCGCCTCGAGGATCGCCGAGGGCTCTCCCCCGGCCCCCAGCAGGTGCTCCCGCAGCGACTCTAGCTCCCCGCGAGCCGCCGCCACCGCGGCCTTGAACCGCGCGATCTCAGCCTCGACCCGCTCGGGCTCGACGTGGTAGCGCGGCACCGCCGTCTGCCTCCGGTCGACCACGAACGCGCGGCCCACCGCCACGCCCGGCGACGCGGGGATCCCCACGAGCCGACGGTTGTCGCTCACGGGTCCTCCCCGAAGCGGTCGGCGAAGAGCGCGCCGATCGCGTCGACGGCCTCTCGCGCGTCGTCGCCCTGCGCGCGCACCGTCACCGACGCCCCGCGGTGGCAGCACAGCATCAACATCCCCATCACGCTCTTCGCGTTCGCCTGCTGACCGTCTCGCGCGAGCGACACCTCGCAGCGGTACCGGCTCGCGGTCTGCGCGATGCGCGTGACCGGGCGCGCGTGCAGCCCGCGCTCGTTCAGCACCTCGAAGGTCTCCTCGATGACGACGACCTCTCCCACGGCGCCTCGCTCAACCTCCCTTCCCGATGTCCCTGTGCGCGACCACCACATCGCCCGGCGCGAGGTCACCGCGCAGCCGCGCGCCCAGCGCCTCGGCCAGCGCCACCGACCGGTGCCGCCCGCCGGTGCACCCCACCGCGATCGTCAGCACGGCCTTCCCCTCCCGCGCGTAGCGCGGCAGCAGCGGCCCTACCAGGTCGACCACCGCGTCGAGGAATTCCTTCCCCTCGTCGGCCTCGAGCACGAAGCCCGCGACCTCAGGGTCCTTGCCCGTGCGCGGCTTCAACCGCGGCACGAAGTGCGGGTTCGGCAGGAACCTCGCGTCGAACATCAGGTCCGCGTCGATGGGCACGCCGTACTTGAACCCGAAGCTCACCACCCGCGTGGTCATCCCCAGCGACGCGCCGACGTCCTTCGTGAAGTGCTCGATCAGCGTGCGCCGCAGGTCGTGCACCGTGAGCCCCGTCGTGTCGATCACCCGGTCCGCCAGCCCCCGGAGCTCCCCCAGCCGCTCGCGCTCCCGCTCGATCAGCGAGTGCACCGACTCCTCCGGGAACTCCCCGCTCAACGGGTGCGGCCGCCGCGACTCGCTGTACCTCCGCACCAGCGCGTCGTCCGCCGCGTCGAGGAAGATCCCGCTCTCCGCCTGGCCCCCCTCTGTCTCATATACACAACTGACGC
>JAEYZO010000774.1 GCA_023428035.1 Pseudomonadota bacterium
TCGCGGACGTCCCTCGCGACGCGGGCCCCTCTCCTGACGCGCCCCTCATCGACGACGGCTTCAACCAGGAACTCCGTCCTCCGATGCGCTCCTCCGCCTGCGCCCTCTGGGAGCAGGTGCCGCCGCAGTGCACCTACGCGCCCCTCGCCGACGACCCCACCGGCCCGTGGGCCGTCTGCAACACCAACTCCGTCATGCACTACACGAGCGCCGGGTGGACCCGCACGCTCTTCCGCTTGCCTCCGCCCTTCCCGACGCAGGGCCTGCGCGCCGTCGCCACGGGGAACGGGTGGGTCGCCGCGGTGGGCTACGCCTCCAGCGGCTTCGTGTTCCTCCGCCGCGCGGGCACCTGGACCTCGATCCCTCTGCCCAGCGGTCTCACCCAGCCCGACGTCGCGTGGGGCGCGGGCGACGACCTCTTCATCGGCGGCTCCAACGGCGTGGTCTTCCGCTACGACGGAGCGACCTGGACACCCCTCTGGACCCTCGTCGGCGCGGGCTTCCCGAGGCGCCTCTGGGGTACGCGAAGCGACCTGTACGAGACCCACTCCCAGGGCATCCGTCACTACGACGGCAGCTCGTGGACGGACCTCCCCTTCTCCTCGGTGGTGCCCTTCCGGAGCGTCGGAGGCGTCGGCTCCGAGGTGCTCACCATCACCGACAGCGGCCTCTACCGCGTGATGGGGAACACCCTGCAGGCCCTCCCGTCGCCCACGACCTGCGCGACGGTGCAGTACTACGACCTCTCGACGAACGCGGGCGGCGCGGTCGTCACCGGGGTCTGCGACGGCGCACCCATCGCGTGGCGCCGCACCGGCTCGACGTGGAGCGCGCTCCCGACGCCGCCGTACACCTCGGGGACGTTCCTCGCGAAGCTCACCGCGTCAGGGGAGGTCTTCCTCACGGGCACGCAGGGCCCGCCCGCGCACCGCCTCGTGGGTGGCGCGTGGCAGTCGCTGGTGGAGTCCGAGGCGCCGCAGGGTCAGCTCCTCACCGCGCGCTCCCCCACCGACGTGTGGACGGCGGGCCCAGCGGGCATCACGCACCTCGAGCCTGACGGGTCATGGCAGACGGTCCCCGGGAGCGAGAGCCTCGACGTGAGAGCGATGTGGGCGTCGCCCACGGGAACGCTCTTCGTCGCTACCTACGCCAGCGGGACGTACACGCTCCGACGGCACGACGCCGCCGGGTGGCACACCGACGGCTCCGTCGCGGGGACCCGAGGCGTCCACCTCATCGGCCGCTCGTCGACGGACGTCTTCGTCGCCGCGACCCTCAACATCGCCCACTGGAACGGCTCGACCTGGACGCCGCTCTCGTCCCCGTGCGCCTCCACCGACGTCGCCACGGTCTACCTCGCGGGCGCCAACGTCTACGCGCGTTGCCTGGCGTCGGGCATCTCCTCAAGCTGGCGTCGCCTCGACGGCTCCTCGTGGACCACCCTGAGCATCCCCGGGGACCCCGTGCAGGCCGGGCCCGCCGCGAACCCCTCGTTCAGCGTCGTGACCTACGGCGACCCGATGACCGTGCGGGTGCAATCCCCCGACGGGCTGTTGAGCACGGTGTACCTGCCGCCCATCAGCGACGTCCGCGTCGCGGGCGACGACCCGCGAGTGCTCGTCGGAGGCCGCTTCGAGCGCAGCCGCGCGTCGGGCGCCACCGTCTTGAGCGACTGGATCACCCAGCTCCTCCCCACCACCGGCGCCGCCCGCTGGACCGACGGCCGCTACGTCCTCGGCGTGGGCCCGGTGAGCAGCGACCCCCGCGCGGGCCGCGTCGCCCGCTGCGACCTCGGGCCGTGAGCGGTCAGATCACGCGTCGCCCACGTTCCCCGGGAGCACGTGCTTGCAATAGCGCCACTCGTGAACGGCCTGGTCATCGATGTAGGCGTCGGGCTTGGGCAGGAACGCGATGAAGCAGCCCGAGACCCCGAGCTCCTCGGCCGAGGCGCGAGCGTAGTCGGCGCCGCCCGAGCTCCACAGGTAGAGCGCGACCCCCTGTCGATGGAGCTCACGAACGCGGGCCACGACCGATGGCACGGGGATACGCCGGGCTCCTACGGAGCGGACCAGGGTGTCATCGACATCGACGAACACGACGCGCGGCTTCATGGAGGTGTCCTACGAGCGGCCAGCGGTCGGCGTGGTCGGCCCCCGTGGCGCATCGTCTACTCGCTCTCGCGCTGAGCGCGCTCGATCAGCGCCTCGAACTGAGGCGTGAGCGCCGGTGCGTTCGTCGCGAGCCACGCGCGGCACCGCGCGCGGTCGATGCCGACCTTGAGCAGCTCGATCACGTCGGCCGCGTCCTTGAGGCGCGGCGACTTCAGCTTGAGATAGACCAGCGCCTCGATCGGGGCGACCGGAACGTCGACGCCAGTTCGCGCGACGGGCACGTCGCGAAGCTCGCCCTCACCGGGCTGCGCCGAGAGCAGGTCGACCAGGACTCCGTTGATCTGGATCGGGATGCCCGCCTTCATCGTGACGATCCCGCCCTCGTGGTGTTCGAAGGCCTCGTCGCCCACGAGAAAGTCGACGGTCTTTGTGGCGCGAGGGTAGCCGTGCGCGCCGACCGCGAGGCCGCCCACCAGCGCGTGCCGCACCCCGAGGCGGGCCAGCTCTTCCGACGCGCGCCGCATGGCGTCGAGGACTCCGGGGGCTACGACGCCCTCCACCGCAGACAGGTCCGCGCCAGTGTTCGGCATCGCACGGTTCCTCATGACGGAGAGGTGAGGGGTCGTCAGCATGGTCTGCCTGGGAGTGACCTACACCCGAGACAGAGGCTTCGCAACGCGAGACGTTGCCGAACGGCCCAGTGATCAACCACCGCAGCAGGTTGTCGATCTGTCTACTGTGTACGTTGCGCCGGTCGAAGCGGCTCGCGAGCCCCCGTTCGGCCTCCCGCGCCACGAATGGAAACTGCTGTCCCTTCATCACCCCCTCCGTCGCCCTCTGGCGCGAAGCGGCTCCGATCGAAGCTCGATGAGAAGACGCGCGACACCGCGTGCGCGGCGTCACGCGCGGAGTGGATGCGCGGAACCTGTGCGACCACGGAGCTGATCTCCGAGTCGAACTCGTCGATCGGCGACCCGCTGGCCAACAAGCCGAGTGGGTCCCACTCTCGGATGACCTCCGCGGTGGTCTGCCAGAGGAGGTCACGCGTCTTCTTCGCGGCGCGCTTGCTCATGTTCCCGTGCTGATCCGTGGCGGATCGAGTTGTCGTCGGAGTGGCCACCGCCCCGCGTCGTCGCCCCGCAACGGCCGTGAACGTCTCACGCGTTCAGCGATTCGGGTGAAGCGGGAGCAGTCGGCACCAGTGGCTTGTTGGGTTGCGTCGCCGCTATCGACGACCTCGCCAGTAGAAAGGGCGCCGCTTCTGGTGAGCGATCGCAAGAATACGAATCTGGTCGTCGTGCAAGCGATACAGCACGCTGTACGGGAACCGCTTGACGAGCCACCACCGAACACCGCCCTCCACCTCCGTCCCCGCAAGCGGCGACGCAGCCAACGCAGCGACCGCCTGCTCGACTTCGACGATAAACGCCTCGCCCAACCCGGGCCGAGCCTGCGCGTAGTAGGCAGCGGCCTCGTTCAACTCACCTTGAGCGAACTCATGAAAGATGACCGGCAGCACTACCGGAGGCGAGCCCGCGCGTCGCGAAAGACCTCCGACGCGACGCGACCCCGGGACGGGTCCGCATCAAGCTCAGCGTCTCGGCGAGCGGCTTCCTCGGTCCAGAGATGACGGTGCTCCTCCTCGGACAGAGCATCCAGACTCTCGAGCAAGGTCTCGACGAGACGCGCCCTCTCGGTCACGGACAGTTTGAGCGCCTCGGTGACTAGATCGGGGAGGTTCATGACGGCGGGATCATACCCCGCGTTGAATGTGCCTTCCAAGGCTCCCCCGCGGCCGCTCGGCCTGAGCCGCCAGCCGCTGCGCTCACAGCGTCGTCGCGGGCCCCCGCCTGCGGCCGCCCGAACAACCGCAACCGCCTGGGTAATCGCGATCGCGGTCGTCGCTCCTCCGACCACTCAACGGACGGCAGGCCGATGTGCCGTCACACTGGGCGCGGCGGGTTGGCGGAGGGTACAGTGGGAGCGGTCGGCACCATCGGTTTGTTATGCTCGCTTGCGGGCGATGCGGATCGATCACGGCTGCTCTTCCCACGTCAGTGATGGATCGAAATGCCCGTGGTCAAAGAAGTATCTCGCGACCCGGACAACCACCTCGACGTCATGGCAGATGTGCCTTTGAGCGTCGCCGAAGCCCTGATCGCTCGTCCAGACCATCACCCGTTCGTCGCCGCCGTTGGGGTTCACAAAGCGGCGCTGCCAGAAGCCGTCGAAGTTGCCAGCGATCCAGTAATCCCCGTTGCCGCCCATGATCTCCAACCGCTCGTCGGCGTCTTCCTCTTCGCTCAAACACAAAAACAAGAAGGGGTGCGAGAACTTGTCCAAGTGTCGGACGGCCTGCTCGATCACCGACCACGCCGGGGTTACTGAAGTCTCGACGTGCCAAGACCTTCCACCGTCGGCGTACACCGTGACGTCGAGTCGCCTCACGATCACTGGATGCTCCTGCGGCATAACGACTGGCCGATGTGCCGCCGCCGCGAGCGTCGCGAGTACGTCGCGAGTGGAGCGGAAGCAGTCGGCACCATCGGCTTGTTGGGCCGCACTCTACGCGCTCCTGCGTCCCGGACGATCAACGAACGATTGATGTCGAAACGAAATCTGCGAACCCGTTCTTGGTTGCTTCCCACACCGTGAGTCGAGTATCGAACATTCCTTGGTATGTCGCCACGGTGCTATCGAAAGTCGCAACAGATCCGGGGTCGATTGCGTCTTTAACTCCCACGAGCACGATGCTAGTCGCCGCCTTCCCTCGCTTAGCGAGAGCATCGCGCAAAAGCGCTCGAAAGTGATAGTCAGCAGCGGGCAAACTATACCCAGCAAATACCCATCGATCCGACCTTACCAACTCCTCATAAACGCGTCCCCACACTGAACTGAGCAGCGGGTCGTCGTATCTGCGAGAGAATGACGGATGTACCAGTACGTAGTCGACGCGCCTTGCACGGCACGCCCAACAGACACCTCCCACCGGGATTTGTCGCTGGCGGCCGAGGGTCGTGAAGACGCTCCTGCAAGCAAGGCAACGAAACCACGTAAGCCCCCCATGCGGTCGCAGGACGAGCACTGCACCGTCTCGCGGTTCATCGAACTTGGGCACGTCCGGATCACGGCTGCACCTCGCGTTCGCGAACGTCACCCCATAGTCGATGTCAAGATCGGACTCGCTGCCGCGCATATTCACCACGCAACGATCCAAGTTAACATCGTAGTTCAAAGTGATGAAGAAGTGCGCTTTGGCGTCCGTCGTGCCACTCGGAAAGAGCCGTTCGAGGAGTTCCGCATACGGCGAGGAGATCCCTGCACGGGCGAATGGACACCACTTCGCATTGTCGGCCCGCCCCCTAGTGATAACTGCAAAACGCATCGCGAGAACCAGATCCCTCAGCGCTTTCCTTGCCGCATCCGCCTCTTTCACCGTACTGCGCGGATCATCTCGCACCAACTCGTTTGCTGCAAAAAGTTCCTCCAGAGCGACACGAGAATCGGTGACGGACCAACCCGGATACACCTGACGGCAAATTGCCTCGACCCTGCCGCGACGCGCTTCCACCCAAGTATTTGCCCCCGGAGCGTTCATGAAGTGCTTCAGAAGCCCTGCTTGGCTAGGCACATTGTAGGGGTTGGACATCGATGCGCCGGCCCCGAATACCCACGCGGTACGAACGCCATCGCGGAGTTTGAGCTTGGAAATGCTGACTACGGGAGACATTTGTCAAAGAATACCTTTCCTGTTTGAAAATGTCATCCAGTAGAACGATGACACCCGCAGTCTAGAATCCGAGTGCGCGGGTCTGGCGCGACGACGCGGCCCAATATCTCAGTCGACAGTCTCCCGACTGCATATACCCATAACGGGCGCATTAGGCAGTCGCTGTCTAACGCCCTAACGTCCACTTCGTCCCCGTGCCCCCGCAAGTCCACCTCGGCCACGGTCGCGATGACGCAGCCCGGCGCGTTCGCGCGTCCCGCCTCGACCCGCCCCACCCCCGCGCCAACCCTTCTCCCTCGATCGAGCCCGCGTCGCCACACCC
>JAEYZO010000803.1 GCA_023428035.1 Pseudomonadota bacterium
GTGGTGCTGGGCACCGAGGCGTTCCTGCGCGATTGGGCCGTCGACGTCGTCGCGCTCCGCGACGAGGCCGCGCGAGGCGCGAGGGAGGGCGCGACGCCCGTCTACGTCGCGGTCGACGGCGCGCTCGCGGGGCTCATCACGGTGGCCGACGCCCCGCGCCCCAAGGCGCGCGAGGCCGTGCGGCAGTTCCGCGCGCTGGGCATGGAGGTGTGGATGCTCTCCGGCGACCGCGCCGAGGTCGCCGAGGCCGTGGCCCGCGAGGTGGGGATCGAGCGCGTGGTGGCCGAGGTGCTCCCCGGCGAGAAGGCCGACGCGATCCGCGCGCTGCAAGCCGACGGGAGGCGCGTAGCGATGGTGGGTGACGGCGTGAACGACGCGCCCGCCCTCGCGCAGGCCGACCTCGGCGTCGCGGTGGGCACCGGCGCCGACGTCGCGCTCGCCGCGTCGGACGTGACCCTCCTCGGAGGCGACCTGCGCGGCGTGACGGCCGCCTTCGCGCTCGCGCGTCGCGCCGACGCGACGATCCGCCAGGGGCTCGCGTGGGCCTTCGGCTACAACGCCCTCTTGATCCCGGTGGCGATGGGCGCGCTCTACCCCTGGTGGGGCCTGCGGATGAGCCCGACCCTCGCCGCGGCGGCGATGGCGATGAGCAGCGTGAGCGTGGTGGTGAACGCCCTCTCGCTCCGTCGCTTCACCGTCCCCGCGCGGGTCGAGGAGGTCATCCATCCCCCGCTGCGGGTCCGCGCGGCGCGGGTCGCCTGGCTCGCGGGCGTGGCGGTCGTCGCGGTGGCTCTCGGCGCCGCGTCGATGGCGCTCATGCCCTCGCATGACCTCCACGCGCACCACGCGCACCGCTCACAGCTCTCGCGCTGAGCCTCTGGGCCTTCGATCGCCCCCGCGGAGACCGTCATGGTCCTCGCGGGGGCGTCGGCGTTTGATCGGCGCGAGGTCGCCGCGGGTCGCGGCGTCGCGCGGAGATGGGGCGGGGAGAGGTAGAGCGGAAGAGGGACCGTCGCGGCGCGACGGGGTGGGTCAGCGCGGGCGGACGACGATCACGCCGCGCGCCATGTGCATCGCGCACTCGAAGGGGACCTCGCCGGCCGCGAGCGCGGGGAGCTCGACGACCGTGGTCTGGTCGCTCGGGAGCGCGCGGCGCAGCCCCAGCGTGGGGAACACCACCGCGGCCGTGCAGGGGCCGTAGTCGCGCCGCTCGAAGCGCAGCCGCAGGCGCTCACCCGCGGCGGCCTCGATGCGCGCCGGGGTGAACCCGCCGTCGACGATCACCACCACCTCGCGCGCCGTCGCGGCGTCGTGCACGGGTTGCGCACCTGCCCTCGGTGCCATGGAGAGCGTCACCCCGAGCGCGCCCAGTACGGCGAGCGCGCCCCATCGCGGTCGAGTCTTCTTCATCGTAGACCTCCTCCCCGGCAGACGACGCGGGCGAACGCGCATTACACAGCGCGCGCAGGTCACCACGACACGCAGGCGCGGCCGAGATTCCTCTGGGTGCGACGGATCGTCGCAGGCCCTTGCGCCATCTCAACCTGCGGTCGTCGCGGCGGCGCGAGCGCGTCGAGCCTGACGGCCCCACGAGGAGAGATGGAGACGAGACGCCTTCTGGCGGCGCTCGCCTTGGTGGCGTGCGCGCTGAGCTGCTCGCTGCACCTGGAGCAACGGTCGACGCCCGCGCTCCTGCGACGCGGGTACAACACGGCGTTCTACAGCCGTCACTCGACCCCGTACCGCGCGCAGGCGGCCATCCACGTCGCGCACGGCTACGAGCACGACGCGCTCCAGCTCGGCGACGCCGCGCAGCACGAGCGCGAAGACCGCGAGACCGACGCCTACTACCTGCGCTGGTACCACGACCCCCCGCGCATCGGCCCGCACATGATGACCTTCGGTCCCCACACCGGTCAGGGCATCTTCGCGCTCTACCGGACCATCGACTGGACCCACGAGCACCACGACCAGACCTACGACATCCTCGCGGACGACGACGTGGCCTGGAGCGACAAGGCCGCGCGCACCCGCGACGCGGTGGAGTGGTACCTGTCGCACCTGCGCGGCGGCGCGATGAGCCCTGCGCCCCTCGACGTCACGCTCCGGCGCGCGGGCGTGATGATGAAGCCCTACGCCACGCTGTTCCGAAACCGCTACCCGCGGTCGGCCACGTTCTTCTTCTTCGCCCACTGGTGGCACCCGGCGATCTACGAGGCGATGATGCTCGCGGGCAACGACCGCGAGCAGGAGTCGGCCGTCAACGCCGCGCACGGGCTCAGCGAGCGCGTGCTGCGCGAGCGGCCGCAGAGGATGCTCCTGTCGCGCGAGATGATGCCGCGCTACGCGAGGATGTCGCCGGAGTCGGCGAACATCTTCGACAACCTGCACATGCTGCACGGCATCGCGTACGACGTGATGGCCTACGAGGGATGGAGCATCGATGAGAAGCGCGCCGAGCTCTACCGGGTGATCGCGGCGATGAGCGAGCACCCCGGTGATCGCGCGCTCGCGCGGCGCTTTCCCGAGCCGCACCCCGCCGTCGACACCCGCTGCTACGAGACGTGGATGCAAGGCATGGACGGCGAGATGAGCCGGATCATGCGCGAGATGCTCGAGGAGATGTGGCCGATGATGAGCCCGACGGGCGAGCGTGAGCTCCCGACCGCGGTGGCCGAGCAGCTTCGGCTGAAAATGACCCCAGGGATGCAGCCCGGCGAGCACCCCGGCTCGCTGCACGACGCGCTGATGCGGGTGGTGCCCGACATGCGCATGAACCGCGATGCGATGCGCCCCGGCGCTGGCGATCCCCACATGATGCAGAGGATGCTCGACGGCTGGCGCCAGCGCACCGCGGGCCTCGCGCCGGTAGCCGAGATCTCCATGAGCGCCGAGCCGCCACTCGCGCCGGCCCGCTGCGAGGGAGGTGCGCCGTGAAGACACTGCGCGCGTTCGTGACGGCCGCGGCGCTCACCGCGTTGAGCTCACCGGCGGGAGCGGTCGACCACGTCAACCTCGAGGAGGGTCTGCCCGTCGAGGTCACCGACGCGTACCCTCTCGCGTACCTCGGTCGCGAGGTGCAGGGGCGGTTGCAGTACCGGCTCACGGGAGAGGGAGAGCACCAGGCCCGCTTCGAGCCGCGCTTCGAGTTCGGCCTGCCGTACAACGGCCAGGTGTCGGTGCGCGTCCCGCTGGTGCTGGGCTTCGGCCTGCCGCAGCAGGACGCCGAGTTCAACCTCGGCCGCGTCGCGCTCGACTACCTCTACAACTTCAACCAGGAGACCCTCTCGCTCCCCGCGCTCTCGCTGGTGGTCGGCGTCGAAGCCCCAGACACACGCACGGGCGGCAGCTTCGACCCCTTCGGGCGAGTGCTCCTCACCAAGATGCTTCCGGGCAGCACGCTCTGGCACCGGGTCCACCTCAACGGCGCCATCCAGATCAACGTCGGGCGAGAGTCGGGCGAGCGCCCGTGGCGCTACACCGTCGCCGCGGGCTACGACGTGCGTCTCGGCGCGACCGTGGTGGGCGTGGTCGACGTGGTGCGCGACCAGTCGATGCGCGAGGGGATGGTGAGCACCTTCGGTGAGCTCGGTCTGCGCATCCAGGTCACGCCGCTCCTCGCGGTGGCGCTCGGCGGAGGCGGCGGCGCGACCGACGACGGAGAGCCCGTCGCGCGCGGCACCTTCGGCTTTCAGTGGTTCGCGTTCTGAGCGGCGGCCACGAAGCTCGATGTGAGCGGTCGCGAGGACCTCGAAGCGTGTCTGTAGACCGCCGACATCACCGCGTAGGTCGCCGTTCCACCTTCCGTGCGCGGCGTCATGAAGGCCGGTGTGCGCCGCGAAGTTTCTGCTGCGGCTACTCGTGGGTCGTCGCGAGACTGCACCGGCGGGCGAGGCCGCCCACGAACACCTCCAGAGGTTCCATGACGCTCAAGCACGCCCTCCCGATCCTCGCCATGCTCGCTGGTTGCGGCGCCGACGGTGCGGCGAACACCGCCGCGTACTCCGGCCCCGTGAACGTACGCCTCGACAAGTTCAAGGACGGCGACGTCCGCAACGGCGCTTTCGACGCCGACAAGTCCATCAACACCGAGTCGGGCAACCCCTACGGCGCCTTCCTCCAAGCCGCGCGACGTGCACTCGGGCGTGACCCTGCCGCGGTGGTCGTCGACCGCGTGACCTTCACCATGGGCTCCGACACCCGCGGCGTGACCACCTTCGAGCAGGTCTTCACGGGCTCGCTGATCGTCTACCTCGCGTCGTCGTCGACCACCGTGAACATCGGCAGCGTCACCAACCCCTCCGGCGCGGGGCCCGTCGAGGTCGACGTCGACGCCACGCGCGCGTCGCTCGACCCGATCCAACGCGACCTCATCAACGGCTCGTTCAAGCTCGGGATCCGCGTCCCCGCCGCGGCGGGCCGCCCGCAGAGCTTCGACGTGAAGGTCGCCACCACGGTGTACTTCCGCGCGCTCGCGATTTGAGGCGTGGTGTGGCTGGTCGAGTCACACGCCGAGACGCACCACATCCACGACGCCGAAGTAGAGGCTCATCAGAGTTCTCAGGAGATGGGATCCGGCGTGGGCGCTAGAGAAGGCTCGGCGTTCTGCTCAGGCTTCGCTTTGGCAGGGCGCCCGCGTTTTCGCTTCGGTGGCGGGGGTGCGGGCGCGAGGAGCACCTGGGGGTCGATGGCGAAGCCGTGGGCGAGCCGGGCGAGGGTCGTCGCGGTGAAGTTCGAGGTCCCCGCCTCGATGCACTGGAAGACGTAGGTGGACATCTCGTCGCAGCGGAAGGCGGCCTCCTCCTGCGACCACCCGCGCTCCGCGCGGAGCAGACGGACGTTGGCGGCCGTGCGCTGGAGGAGGTCCACGTAGAGCGGGCGCGTGTACTGCGCCTCCCGCTTCGTGGTCCGCCGACGCATCGGCCGGACGGTATGGAGGGGGTTCGCTTGCCCAAAACCTGACGCGGCTGGTAATTGCCTCCCACTCAGCGGGAGGTGGCCATGACGAGGGTGCAAGCGAAGGGGTGGGCTCTGGCCCTGACATTGGCGGTGGGCTGCGCGCCGGACGCGGGCCCGAACACCGGTTCGATACCGGTCTGCAACCCCGGCGAGGCCGACGTGTGCGCCTGCGCCACCGGGACCGGCTCACGGACCTGCAACAGCGCCGGCACGGCCTACTCGGGGTGCTTCTGCCCGGGCGGCTGCACGCCCAACTGCGTCGGGCGCACCTGCGGCAGCGATGGGTGCAACACCGGCGGCCTCTGCGGGACCTGCGGGGCCGGGTTGTCGTGTGACGAGAGCGTCGGCACCTGCGTCACGACCACCGCGTGCACGCCGGGGATGACCATCGGCTGCGCCTGCGCGGGCGGGTCGACGGGCACGCAGACCTGCCTCGGCGACGGGAGCGGCTACGATCGCTGCGTCTGCCCGACCCTCGACGCCGGGAACCCCGACGTGCCGTCGACCAGGAACTGCACGGGGCGGGAGTGTGGCCCTGACGGCGCGGGCGGGAGCTGTGGGACGTGCCCTCTCGCGGGCTGGGCCTGCAACGCCCTGGGTCGCTGCGTGGCCCCCGACCAGACCTGCCGCTCGATGTGCAGCGGGCGGCAGTGCGGTCCCGACCCCGGGCAGAACTGCACGGGGCAGAGCTGCGGCGCCTGCGCGGCGGGGTCGACGTGCTCGTCGACGGGGCAGTGCGTCTGCACGCGGCGGTGTTCGGGCCGCGAGTGCGGGTCCGACGGGTGCGGGGGGAGCTGCGGTACCTGCGCGGTCGGCCGGTCGTGCAACGAGGCCACGGGCCTGTGCTCGACGGCCTCGTGCGCGTCGGCGTGCTTCGGCCGGATGTGCGGCCCCGATCCTGGGGCGGGCTGCTCGGGGCGCACCTGCGGCACCTGCCCGGGCGGCTACGCCTGCAACGCGAGCGGCACCGGGTGCCTGCTCGACGCGAACTCGTTGTGGGTGGTGACCGCCGTGAGCGGCACGGTGAGCGGGACGGCGCCCGACGGCTCCGCGTGGGACGTCGACGGCAGCGCGCCCGACCCCGTGCTCTGCCTGACCATCAACGGGACGCGCCTGTGCACGATGACCGCGCCGAACACCTTCACCCCGCGGTGGAACGCGTTCTTCCCCGCGACGCGCGCCTCGGCGCTCCTGGCCGGGGTGCGCAGCGAGTACTTCGACGAGGACGTCACGGTGAACGACGACATCTGCGCCGCGGGGACGATCCGCTTTACCGAGGCGCAGCTCACAGGCGGGGCGCCGGTGACCTTCCGTTGCGACCCCTACGGGTCCTTCACGCTCTCGCTGCGGGCGCAGTAAGAGCCTTCGCTCTGTCGAAGAGGCCCGTAGGCCCGGATCTCGAACATCCCCGTGAGCAGCCCGTGAGGAGAACCTCCCGCAAACACCCGCACTGCTGCCGCAACGCATTCCCGCGAGGACTGCCCTTCGGGGAGCGGCGGGGGAAAATCCCCGCAAATCTCCGCAGTACACCCATTCATTGACTCGGTCTTCTAGGCATCCCCAGGAGAAGGAACTACGTTGGACAGGTTCACGGGTGTCTCCGCGTAGACGAGTCCTTCGAGGCTCACGCCCAGCGCCGTCGCGAGTTGGAGCACCACCCGAAGCGTGGGCACGTGCTGCCCGGCCTCGACGCGGCGGAGGAACTGCGGCGTGACCCCGGCTTTCGTCGCGAGCTCCTGGCAGCTCCACCCGCGCGATCGCCGCAGCGTGCGGAGCCGTTGCGGAAAGGCGTTTAGCGTTGTCTCCAGGGCCTCAGGTCGGGGGCGTGGCGCGGCGCTGGCGGACTCGTTCAGAGCCGTTTCCACGGCGGGCGCCGCTTCGCGCGTGGTGAGCAACGCGGAAAGCTCTACGCGCAGCCCATTTGCGACGCGGGAGAGGGTGCGGGCGGTGGGGTTCGCGCTTCCCTGCTCGATGCGCTGGAGGTGGTTGAGCGCGATCCCCGCGCGCGCAGCCGCTTCTTCGAGGGTGAGGCCCTGCGCCCGCCGCGCCGCGCGGATGCGCTCCCCGAACGTCGGACCTGTGTCGTCAGCGGCGGGGGTGGTCCGTCGGCGCGGCGCCATCGCCGGGACGATCCCGTCTGTAGAAGCAGACCTCCACCGCATGGAATGTGAACGAAAGAACTTATAGGTTCGTAGACTGTGCGTGGGCCCTGGTCACCGCCGCAGTGGGCGGTTGAGGGGCACCGCGAGGAGCCGCCGTGAAGCACAACAATCTGGTTCAAGTCGTCTGCACCGTCGTCGCGCTCGCGCCCGCATTCGGCTACGCGCAGCCACGAAGGACTCCGCGCAACCCTCGTCACGCGGCGCCGCAAACGGTGGCAGCGACCCCTGCGCCGCCGCCCGTGCGCGTCTGCTCCGAGGGCACCTTCACGCTCTGCCCGTGCGGCTCCGACGAAGGCCGCCGCCCGTGCGCGTCCGACGGCACCCGATGGGAAGCGTGTGAGTGCCCGTCGCGGCGGCCGGCAGACCCGCGGTCTCCTACCGTGGCCGTCTCTCCGAGTAGGAGCGAGTCCAGCCGCTACTTCTCGGTCGCGCTGCTGGGCGGGTACATGGGGACGGTCTCTGACGTGTCGGCCGACGCGTTCCGCGCGGTGATCGGCGCGCGGGTGGGCTTCGTGGCCGCGGTCCCCGGCTTCTACGTCGGGCTCACGTACCTCCGCGGCTTCGGGGGGACCACAGATCAGTCGCCCTACGGCCAGATCGCGCGGTCCCATCACCAGGGAGGCGTCGAGCTCGGCGCGGAGCTCTGTCGCCTCGGTGCGCCCCTACCTCGGCGCGGGCTTCGCGATGGTGAACCGCACGTGGACCAGCTCGTTCGGCACGGGGGCCCAGACCGAGAGCGAGGACACGTCGTTCTGGTTCGGCGGAGGTCTCCTGGCCGCGGTGCGGTACCGCTTCCTCTTCGCGTCGGTCGAGGCGCGGGTGCAGGCCGTCTTCGAGTCGGACACCACGGTCTCCGTCGGCGGCCTCGCGTCGGTGGGGGCCTGCGTGCGGTGACGCGAGGTGATCGAGGGAGACCCAGGGACGCCTCGGGCGGCGGACTTCCCTGCGGCGCCGAGATCTGCTCGCGTTGAACTCGGGCGGACGGTTGGTGAGCAATCAGTGAGCAATCAGTGAGCAATCGAGATGGGCCTAAGTGCCCGAAATCGTTCAATGTGAATCCGCGCACTAGACGTCGACATCCGGTGGCGCAAGAACGGGTGTTCAGGCCAGGGGTGCACCAGTTGTAGCTGCTCCTCCTGGCGACGGAGCTCGATGAAGTGGGCGTCGTCGGACATGCGTTCTCGGAGAGCGATTTCTGCCGCATCGCTCGCGCACGAAACACCCTCCTTCGCCCCCTCTCGCCTCGCGGCTCCGCGCCGCCCCACGGGAGGCTCGACCGGGAGGAGGCCACGAGCCGACCATTGCGAAGCCGGCTCATGGGCCCGTCGGGGTGGAGCTCCACTTGTCGGCGCGGCGGCGATGTCTACGAGTGGATCGCCATGCTGTTCCCGATCGACGACCTGCTCGACGAGGCGGCCTGCTACCGGCTGCTCCTG
>JAEYZO010000155.1 GCA_023428035.1 Pseudomonadota bacterium
GCGACGACCCCGTGCACGGCGAGCCACAGCGTCGACCCGCGCTCGACCCAGGGGCCCGCCGAGAGCGCTCCCTGAGCCACGGCGTCGTCGAAGGCCGCGCGGAGGATCTCCATGGGCTCGGCGAGCGACGCGGCGATGCGCGACGCGGCCTCGTCGCCCACGAGGATCCTCGGGTCGGCGGCGAACATCGCGATGAGCGACAGGTGCTCGGGGCGCCGTCGGTGCAGCGTGGCGTACACGTCGAAGAGCAGCGCGAGGCGCGTGAGCGCCAGGTCGGGGGGAGCGACCCGCGACGACTCGAGGAGCGACAGCCCCGCGCGGAGGTCGGCGGTGAGCTCGGACACCACCTCGGCGAGCACCCCCGCCAGCACCTCGTCCTTCGAGGCCACGTAGCGGTAGAGCGCCGAGGGCGAGACCTCGAGCTCCGACGCGAGCCGGCCGACGGTGAGCGCGTCGAAGCCCTCGCGGGTGATCAGCGCCAGCGCCGTCGACACGATGCGACCCTGCGTCGCCTCGCGCCTCGCCCTGCGCAGACCCCCCGTCGCCTCGCTCGCCCTAGCTACCACCCGGCCGACCGCTCCCTCCACGTCCGTGAACGACGTTCTCTGTTTGTGAACGACGTTCTCGTTCCTGTCAATCCCACTTCGTCTTGTGGGCGACGGGCACTTCGGGGTGATGATCCGCCGCGATGACGACGGAGGCCCACGAGACCGAGGCGAAGCCCCAGCCTACCCCCGCGAGCGCTGACCCCGAGCGGGTGTGGTTCGAGACCGTGTACCAGGGCGACAACGTCCCTCAGTTCACCCTGCGGTCGTTCATCATGGGGAGCCTGCTGGGGGGCTTCATGGCCCTGTCGAACCTCTACGTGGGGCTGAAGACGGGCTGGGGCCTCGGGGTGGCGATCACCGCGTGCATCCTGTCGTACGCGATCTACTCGGGGCTCTCGAAGCTCGCGCCGCGGGTGTTCGGCTCGAACCTGTCGATCCTCGAGAACAACGCGATGGCCTCGACGGCCTCGTCGGCGGGCTACTCCACGGGCGGCACGATGGTGAGCGCCATCTCGGCCCTGCTCATCGTGCAGGGGCGGCACATCCCCCCGCTCGCGCTCACCGCGTGGACCTTCTTCCTAGCCGTGCTCGGCACCGTGATGGCGGTGCCGATGAAGCGGCAGATGATCAACGTCGAGCAGCTGAAGTTCCCCTCGGGCATCGCCGCGGCCGAGACGCTGAAGTCGCTCTACGGCGCGGGCGGGGAGGCCAAGGCCAAGGCGCGGGCGCTCTTCACCGCGATGAGCGTCGGCGCGGTGGTCGCGTGGCTGCGCGACGCGCACGCCGCCGCGAGCACGGGGCTCCTCGCGATGCTCACGAAGCTCTCGAAGATCCCCGCGCTCATGCCCATCCCGGGGCTCACCATCGGCGGGCAGCCGGCGCTCCGGTACACCTTCGGGGTCGAGGGCTCGCTGATCCTCGTGGGCGCGGGCGCGCTGATGGGCCTCCGCACCACCACCACGATGCTCGTCGGGGCGGTGATCAACTACGGCTTCCTCGCGCCGTACATCCACTCGGTCGGGGGCATCACGGCGCTGGGGTACCGCGGGATCGTCACCTGGAGCCTCTGGCCCGGCGCGGCGATCATGGTGTCGTCGGGGCTCGTCACCTTCGCGATGCAGTGGCGCACCATCGTGCGCGCGCTCAAGGGCGCGGCGTCGCGCGCGGGCAGGTCGTCGGGGCCCTACCGCGAGGGCGTCGCGGACGAGGACCCGATGGAGAAGATCGAGGTGCCGATGCGCTGGTTCGCCGTCGCCTTCGGCGTCGCGACGCTGGGCCTGCTGGTGACGGGCTACCTCGCCTTCGGGATCTCGCCCGTGCTGGGGCTCATCGCTGTGGCGCTGTCGTTCGTGCTCGCGCTCGTGGCCTGCCGCGCGACGGGGGAGACCGACACGACCCCCGTGGGCGCGATGGGCAAGATCACGCAGCTCACCTACGGGGTGCTCGCGCCGTCGAACATCCCGACGAACCTGATGACGGCGTCGATCACCGCGGGCGCCGCGGGCAGCGCCGCCGACCTGCTCACCGACCTGAAGTCGGGGTACCTCCTGGGGGCGAACCCGCGGAAGCAGTTCCTCGCGCAGCTGAGCGGCACGCTGGTGGGCACGGCGGTGACGGTGCCGGCGTTCTACGCGCTGGTGCCGAACCCGCAGGCTCTCGGCGGAGACCGCTTCCCCGCGCCCTCGGCGCAGGTCTGGAAGGGCGTCGCGGAGCTCCTCGCGCGCGGCGTCGAGTCGCTGCACCCGACCGCGCGCGTCGCCATCGCCGTGGGCCTCGCGGTGGGCGTGGCGCTCCCGCTGGTGGAGCGCGCGCTGCCGAAGCACCGGCAGTACCTCCCGTCGGCGATGGGGCTCGGGCTCGCGATGGTGATCCCCGCGTTCAACAGCCTCTCGATGTTCGTGGGGGCGGTGATCGCGTGGGCGTACTTCCGCGCGAACGAGAAGGGCGCAGAGACCTTCACGATCCCGGTGGCCTCGGGGCTGATCGCGGGGGAGAGCCTGCTGGGCGTGGCGGTGGCGCTGATGGGCGCCGTGGGCTGGTTGCGGTAGGGGACGGTCAGGGCGCCGCGGTCGCGCCGGCGTCGCCGGCCGCGCCTACGCGGATGAGCTCGACCTCGAAGCCCAGGGTCGAGCCGGCGGGGATCGAGCGCTGCGGGCGGTCGCCGTAGGCGATGGTCGAGGGGCACACGAGGCGCGCGCGGCCGCCGGGGCGCATGCGCTGCACGCCCTCGGTCCAGCAGGGGA
>JAEYZO010000823.1 GCA_023428035.1 Pseudomonadota bacterium
GACCTCGGGCGCGCTCACGCGCGGAGGCGGGCGCTGCGCCGGCGCGTCGTGGCGGAGCTGACGGACGCGCGCGCCGAGCGACCGCACCACGGCCTTCGCGATGGACGACGGGGGCTCGTTCAAGCGCTCGGGGTGGCGGTCGACCCAGCGCACGACCTCTCGGAGGACCTTGAGCTCGTCGTGCTTTCCGAGCGCGCGGTAGAGCACGTCGTGGGCCCCGTAGATGCGGTCCGTCGCGAGGTGCTTGAAGCGCCACGGGACCTCGGCCTCGTAGCCGTAGCGGCGCGCTGAGTCCATCGCGTCGTAGGCGAAGCGCTCGGAGACCAGGCCCTCGTGCAGCGCTTTGTAATAGAGCGCCGTGTCGGGGTAGAGCCGGAGCTTCGAGCGCGCGACCTGGCCGCGGAACTCTTCGAGCCCGATGCGCTCGGCCGACTCGACGTTGCGCAGCAGGTCCGAGGGCTCGGTCCACGGGTTGTAGAGCACGAAGCCGAAGGCCGCGCGGGTGTCGGAGTAGCCCTTGGGGTAGCGCTGGCGGAGGCGACGGCACTCCAGCACGGCGCGCTCGTTCTGCTCGACGGTGACGCCCTTGTTGTAGAGGTCGAGCTCCTTCTGCGAGAGGTTCTCCAACCCCATCAGGAACAACAGAACCCGGTGCCCGTGGCGCTCCGCCGCCGCGAGGGCGCGCTCCATCACCCCGAGGGAGCCCAGGAACCAGTCGGCCCGCGTCTCGATGAGGATCTCCAGCGGGCGCTGGGATCTCTCCCCCGCGCGCTCGACGAACTGCACCAGGTACGGGAAGGGGTTCTGGTCGTTGAGCTGGATCTTCGCGGTCTCGGGCTCCGTCGCGAGGATGTTGTCGAGCTGCTCCAGCACCGAGCGCAGGGTCTCTCCCGCGGGCCTGCGGGGGATGCCCCCCGTCGCGCAGAAGCTGCACCCCTTCAGCACCACGCGGGAGCCCTCGGGGAAGGGCACGCCCGCGAAGTGCGGGTTGTCGCGAACGTCCTGCCCGTAGGCGCAGCCGGGGCTGCCGTGCACCACCGCGGGTCGGTCGGGGCGCCTCTCCTTTCCGACCGAGACGCGCACCAGGGTGCTCTGCCCGTGGAGCTTCGTGAGCTCGGTAGGCGCGAGCGCGAGGGCCGCGGGCTCGACGGCCTCTCCTTCGGCGGCGGCGCGGGCGATGGCCTCGAGCGACGACACCTGCGTGGTGGCGATCGCGTGGTCGGTGCCCGCGAAGGCCACCCGGGGATCACCCAGGTAGACCCAGGTCACGCCGGGGAGCTTCTCCTTCAAGCGCGCGAAGACGGCCTCGCTCCAGAGGCGGGTGTAGGCGCAGACGGTGAAGGCCCCGCGCACGCGCTCGGCGAGGGCGTCGACGGCGGAGAGGTCTCCCGCGGAGGCGTCGTCGATGGCCGGGAGGGTGGTCTCGAAGAGGGTGTTGGCGACGCCGCGGCGGGCGAGCTCCGCGGCGAGCGCGGGCACGAGGTCGTCGTGGATGAAGTTCCGCTCCTGCGCGACCTGGAAGAGCAGGAAGGCCACCGCGGGGTCGGTCATCGCGGGCGACACCATGGAGCCAGGGGTGCGCGCGTCGCAAGCGTCACGGGGCGCCGCGGAAGTCCACGCACCACGGGGCCTCTCCGCGGGGGGAGAGCGCCGCGGGGCCCTCGACGCGGCCCGTGTCGGTCACCCGCGCCCCGACGACATCGCGAGCGAGGGAGGCGTCGCGGGGGTCGCTGGTGACGGGCTCCGCCGCGGTGATCGCCCCGTCGTCGGAGAGGGCGACGGTCACCCGCGCGCCGTCGTGGGCGACCACCACCGGGCGTGAGAGCGCCGTGAGGAGGGTCGCCGCGGCCTCGGGCGCCTTCGCGCGGAGGCGCTCGTACACGGCGCGGGCGTAGCGCGTGGCAGCGGGGCAGTCGTAGCGGCAGGGGTAGAACGACACGAGCTGCGCGCGGGCCGCCATGAGCAGGGGGTTGGTCCACGGGCCGGGGTGAGCGACCCAGGCGGCGCGGGCGGCGACGTAGTCCTCGGAGAAGCCACCGGGGCCACCGTCGGTGAGCCGGTCGACGCCCCGCGCGACGCGCTCGCAGAAGGCCTCGGTGCAGCAGGGAGGGAACCCGAGACGTCGCCCGATCTCCCGGTGCGTGGGCGCGTCGCCGGGGCCGTGGGTGACCGCCGCCTCGAGCGCTCGCAGGGCCTCGGCGTCGTCGAGACGTCGCGCGGCGTAGAGCACCACGACGTCGCGGCCCCCCACGGGCATCACCGCGGAGCGCAGCACCACGGGGGCGCCGAGGGAGCGCAGGCGCGACTCCGCGGCGTCGACGTCGTGAGGGTCGGCGGTGCGGCGCACCATGGGCTTGAGCCCCGCGGCGAAGGCCACCCACTCGGCGTCGACGCTCTGCGACCTCGGGCTCGTCACGGCGGGCGCAGCATACCGACGCGCTTGTGACCGCGGCGAGCGGCGGACGATACTGCCCGCCACGTGCCGCGACGCGCGCTCATCACGGGGGGCCTCGGCTTCCTCGGCCTCTCCGTCGGCCGCTGGCTCGCCGCGCGGGGGGCCCCCTGCGTCCTCTACGACACCGCGGCCCCCGACGAGGCCCTGCCGCCCGAGGTCACCGCGGTGCGCGGCGACGTGCGCGACCTCGGCGCCCTCCGGAGCGCGGTGAAGACATACGACGTCGAAGTCGTGGTGCACTCCGCGGCGCGGCTCCCCCTCGGAGACGGCGACGACATCTGGACCACCAACGTCGACGGCACCCGCGCCGTGCTCGACGTCGCCCGAGACGAGGGCGTCTCGCGCGTGGTCTTCGTCTCCTCCACCGCGGTCTACCCCGTCGACGCCGCCCGCCGCGACGAGGGCGCCCCCCTCGACGGCGTGGGCCCCTACGCGCGCTCCAAGGCCGCCGCCGAGCGCCTCTGCGACGAGGCCCGAGCGCGAGGCCAGGTCGTTCCCGTGGTGCGGCCCGCGCCCATCCTCGGGCCCGAGCGCCTCGGGATCTTCCACATCCTCTTCGAGTGGGTGCGCGAGGGCCGGCGCATCCCGATGCTCGGAGACGGCTCCAACCGCTACCAGCTCGTGCACGTCGACGACTGCGCGAGCGCGGTCGAGCGCCTCCTCACCGCGCCCGAGGCCCGGGCCAACGCGACCTTCAACCTCGGCGCCGCGCGCTACGGCACCGTGCGCGAAGACCTCACCGACCTCTGCCGCGCCGCGGGCACCGGCGCTCGCCCGATCGGCCTCCCCGCGAGGCCCGCCGAGGCGCTGCTCGAGGCCCTCTACGCGCGGGGGCTCTCGCCGCTCTACCCCTGGCTCATCCGCAGCGCGTCGCGCGACTGCGCCGCGCCCGTGCAGCGGCTGCGCGACCTCGGCTGGGAGCCGCGCTTCTCCAACGCGGGATGCCTCATCGACGCCTACCGCGGGCACGAGTCCTCGCGGCTCGCCCCCCGGCGCGGAGACGCCCACGGCCACCGCGCCGCGTGGGAGCCCGGCGTGCTCAGGCTGCTCCGTCGGCTGATGTAGCCACCCGGTCGACGATGGCGTCGACGCCCATCATCGGCAGCGGGCCGAGCAGCGAGCGCACGCGGGTGAGGTCGGGCACGCGCCGTCGCAGGTCCTCGAAGCCCTCGCCGTAGACGCTCTCGTAGGGCACGCGGCGGATCTCGCAGCGCGGGTCGACCCGGTCGCGCACCTTCTCCGCGAGCGCGAGCACGGAGACCTCCTCGTCGTTGCCGACGTTGAAGACCCTCCCGCGCGCGTCGGGGTGGTCCAACAGCCGCGTCAGCACCCCGGCCACGTCGCCCGCGTAGGCGAAGCACCGGGTCTGCGCGCCGTCGCCGTAGACCTCCATGGGCCCGCCCGCGCGGCAGCGCGCGACCAGCCTCGGGAGCACCATCCCGTAGCGGCCCACCTGGCGCTCGCCCACGGTGTTGAAGAGCCGCGCGACCACCACGCCCACGCCGCGCTCGCGGGCGTAGGCGAGGGCCATGAACTCATCGAGGGCCTTGGAGCACGCGTAGCCCCAGCGCGCGACGGTGGTGGGGCCGAGCACCAGCTCGGCGTCCTCGCGGTAGGGCACCGCGGCGCTGCGGCCGTAGACCTCCGACGACGAGGCCACCAGCGCCCGCGCGCCCACGCCCGACGCAGCGCGCAGCACGCGCTCGGTGCCCACGGTGTTGGTCTCCAGCGTGCGCACGGGCTCGTCGAGCACCATCGCCACGCCCACCGCCGCCGCCAGGTGGAACACCGCGTCGCAGCCCTCGACCGCGCGCGCCACGGCGTCGGGGTCGAGCACCGAGCCCTCGATGAAGCGCACCGAGCCCTCGCGTTCGAGGGCGGAGAGGTTCTGCCTCCGCCCCGTGGAGAGGTCGTCGAGCACTACCACCTCGTCGCCCCGCGCCGCGAGGTGCTCGCAGAGGTGAGAGCCGATGAGCCCCGCGCCGCCCGTGACCAGGGCCCTCACGCGAGGGCCTCGGCCGCGGTGACGAAGCGCGCGCCGCGGCCCCTCCACCCGTCGAGGGTGCGCCAGAGGAGGTCTTCGGCCCACGGCCCGCGGCGGAGCTCGATGAAGGGCCGAAGGTGCCGCGGCAGGGCCGACCCCTCGGGGCGCAGGACCTCGTAGGGGTGCAGGTAGAACACCGACGGCGGCGCCGCGGCGAGCGCGCTCAGGGGCCAGAAGAGGCGGCGGTACGAGAGCCCCTCGGGGATGGGCAGGCCGAACATCCTCGGCACGGGCAGCTCGGTCACCGCGCTCCCGTCGAGCGCGTGGGGGCCGCGGTTGGTCGCGAGGAGGTGCCGGTAGCCCGCGACGGGAGAGAACGGAGCCTTCGACGACGACCAGCGGTAGCCCGCGTCGGAGAGCTCGGGTCCCATCCCTCGGGGCAGGTCGAAGAAGGGCGCGCGAAAGCCCACGCAGGGTCGGCCCGTGGCGTCTTCGAGGGCGGCCTTGGAGTCGCGAAGCTCCGCGCGGCGCCGGGTCACGTCGCAGCGGCCGAGGGCGGGGTGGGTCATCGAGTGCGAGGCCACCTCGTGCCCGCGGTCCGAGAGGGCCCGGATCGCCTCGGGACGTCGCCGCGCCAGATCGCCCACGACGAAGAGGGTCGCGGGGATCTTCCGTGACTCCAGCCCGTCGAGCAGGCGCGGGAGGTCTTCGAGGCCGCGCAGCGCGTCGGTGCCGTCGTCGCCCTCGACGTCGAGCGTGACCATCACCCGGGTCATGGCGGGCTCAGCGGTCCCCGCGCTCGGAGAGACGTCGCAGGAGGTCGGCGATCTCGCGCAGGGCGCGGTGCACGCCGCGCATCTCCCAGGCGACCCAGAGGCACGCGACGGCGATGGGGGTCTGCGTGAACAGGATCGACCAGACCGTGTCCCTCATGGCTCCGGCGGCAGCCGCGCGCGGAGCGCGGCGGCGATCGATTCAAGCACACGCCGCACGCCGCGGACCAGGGCGATGACCACCACCGACGCGACCCAGTAGGGCGCGTGCGTGACGTGCAGCGACCGCAGGAAGTCTTCGTAGGTCACCCGCGCCGCGCGCCCCCCGCGGGCCCCGCGCTCCGCTCGATCACCCACTGCGCCGGCGCCCCGAGCGCGAGCCCCGCGCCGCACCCGACGGCCAGGAGGCCCTTGCGCCACAGGGGCAGCGGGAGCGAGCCCAGCTCTCGCAGCACCCACCGGTCGAAGTGGTTGTTCGCCCGCAGCACCTCGCGGGGCGTCACGTGGCTCATCGCGTTGGGCACCGTCGCGATCTCGACCGAGCGCAGGCGCAGCCCCGCGGCCACGGCCCGCAGGATCACCTCGTGCTCGTAGGCGAAGCCCCCGGCGTCGTTGTGCACCTTCGCGAGGGCGTCGACCCGAAAGGCCCTGAAGCCGCAGATGGTGTCCCTGATCGAGGGGTCGAGGACGCGGAACCAGAACAGCGCCAGCCCGTTGAGCGCGCGCCGCGCGCCGCTGCGGTAGACCCGCCTCCACCCCAGGGCCACGTCGGCCTCGTCGAGCGCCGCCAGGAGCTTCGGGATCTCGTCGGGGTCGTGCTCACCGTCGGCGTCGAGGGTCACCACCCGCGTCGCGCCCGCCTCCCGCGCCGCGTCGAGCCCCGCCACCAGCGCGCCGCCCTTGCCCCGGTTGGGCACCAGCCGGAGCGCCGTCGCGCCTTCCTTCTCTGCGATGTCGGCCGTCGCGTCGCTCGACCCGTCGTCGACCACGATCACCCGGTCGACGTGCTTCACCGCGCGGCGCACGACGTCGCCGATGGCCTCGGCCTCGTCGTGGGCCGGGATCACCGCCACCGTGAAATCACTCACGCCTTCAGGCCCTCACGGAGGAACTTCCACCCCGACGCGGCCATGAAGCGCACGTTCTCGACGAGCTCGGCGTTGAGGATCTCGCGCGCGACCTTCCTGGGCCGGAGGTAGAAGCGCGTGAGGGCCTCTTCCTGCAGGGCCTTCATGCGCGGCAGGTCGATCACCCCGTTGAACGAGAGCTTGGGGTCGCCCGCCAGGAGGTCGTCGAAGCTCAAGGGCTTCGTCCATTTCTTCTGCACGGCCTCGTCGTAGAGCGCGGTGCCGGGGAAGGGCGTGGCCAGCTCGTAGTTCATGTACGAGACCTCGAGGGTCTCGACCCAGTCGAGGGTGCGCTTCATCTCGTCCTCCGACTGCTCGGGGAGGCCGATGACGAAGAGCCCCGCGGTGGCGATGTGGTTCTTCTCCATCGCCCGGATGAGCGCCGCGGCGCGCTCGGGCTTGATCCCTTTGCGCTTCGACGCGAGGCGCGTGTGCTCGTCGATGGGGTCGACGCCGAACTCCGCCGAGCGGCACCCCGCGCGGCCGAGGAGCTCGATCATCTCGTCGTCCATGCGGTCGAGGCGCGTCTCGATCCCGAACTCGACCCTCACGTCGCGCGCGATGAGCTCACGGGCGAGGTCCTTCACCCGCTGACGGTCCAGGGAGAAGGTCGGGTCGCGGAACAGAACGCTCTTCACCCCGCGGTCGGCGAGGGCTTCGAGCTCGTCGGCCACGTTCTTCGGAGAGCGCGGCCGAAACGGCGCCCCCTGGGCGACGGGGTAGGGGCAGAACGCGCAGAGGTAGGGGCACCCGCGCGACGACAGCGCCGTCAGGAACGGCCGCTTCTTCAACAGCGGGAAGTACCCGTAGGCGTCGTCGGGAAAGCCCTCCCACGCGGGGAGCGGGAGCGTGTCGAGGTCCTTGATGAAGCCGTTGACGGCGAGGGCGGGGCGGCCGTCGGCGCCGCGCGTCTTCACGCCGTCGAGGCCCGGGGCCAGGGTGCCTTTGGCGAGGTGCCCGAAGGCGACCTCGGGGTCTCCCGCGGCGATCACCTCGGCGAGGTCGCGCCGCAGGATCTCGTCGGAGAAGAAGGTGGCGGAGTGGTTGATGAGCAGCCGCGACGCGCCGGTCTCGGCCTTCACGCGCTCGAGGTACCGAAGCTCGGCCCCGAGGAACGCGAACGAGGTCGCGGTGATGACCCAGTCGGGCTTCGTGCGGGCGACGGCTTCGAGGGCCTCGGGGTCGTCGGGGTCGAGGCGTGACTGCTCCAGCACGGTGACCTCGTGCCGGTCGCGGAGCATCGCCGCGGCGTAGGCCAGGGCGATCACGGGCAGGCGCGTGCCCTCGTTCTTGAGGAGCGCGATGAAGCGCGGGCCGAGGCCGGTGCCGAAGCCGTCGTCGATGCCCATGCCCCCCATGAGGTCGCGGTTGGTGAACTTCCCGCGGGGTACCGGTGGGTTGATCAGGGTGACGCGCATGGGCTCCTACCGAGGGAGGATAGCCCGCGGCGACGACGGCTGGGCAGGCGCGGCCGGGCTCAGCCCTTGTCAGCGGGCTTGTCCGCGGTGGCGGCAGCGGGAGCCGCGGGCTTCTTCTCCTTGGCGCGGCGGGCGCGGGCCATCCCGTCGGCGACGGCCTGCCCGCGCAGGGCGCGGTAGGCGACGACGGCGGCGTGGCGGCTGGCGAGCACGGGGTTACGCTGGGCGCGGTGCTCGATCTCCCCCGCGACGAGGTCGACCACGCTGTGCGCGTCGGAGAGGGCCACGTCGAGCTGCTGCTCGCACAGCGCGGTGAGCACCCCCAGGCGGGAGAGGGTGGCCCGAAGGCCCGTGATGCGACCGTGCAGCGGCTCGGCGGCGCTGAAGTCGACGCCCATGTCGCCGAGGTCGGCCATGAGCTGCTCGGGGTCGTCGCACATCCACGCGAGGGCGAGGATCAGCGCTGGGATGTCGCTCTCGGCCACCAGCGCGAGCTGCCGGCGGCGCACGGAGACGGAGACGGCGACGGGGGCGACGGACTCGGGCGGCGACGGCAGCTCGTCGACGCGCAGGGAGGGTGAGGCGCGCAGCACAGCGACGGGGTCGGTCACGGCGGCGGTGGAGGCGCTGGCCTCGGTGGTGGTGGTGACGGCGGGCTTGAGGGAGGGCTTCTTGTTCATGACGGTGGGTCCTTTCAACCGCCTCTTGCCGCGGGGGGAGAATCCTGACGTCGCCCGACGTCGATTCCTCACGCGGCCCGCTCTGCGAGGACTCCGTCAGCGTCGGACCTCGCAGGCCACGCGACCCCGCCAACGCCCGACGACCCTCTCCTGGTTGAAGGCTACGCACCAGAGCGGGTCATCCCAGGCCATCGTGTGAGGGGTGACACGCCAACGCGCCGGGGCGCTCAACCCGGGCGACGCGCTCGAACCCTTCGCGACCTGCACGCGGGCCTCCACCTCGGACCGGGTGAGGACATCGGGCAGGGGGAGCTGCTCGTCTCGCCTGATGGGTAACGCCGTCAGCCGCACAGGCTCCTGCGCATCGAGCAGGCGGGCCAGACCCTCCTCCGTCGCAGCTCGCGGGAGGTTCTCCTTCGCAAATGGGGTCACGACCCAGTCCCTCACTCCGTCGGCCCTCATGGGCGCGATCAGCGGTGGCTCCAGCGCGTGGATCGAACCGTGGTGCGGCACCTTGAGCAGACCGTGCCCCGCGAGGCGCGGCGAGCGCCGCATCACGTCACGCCACCCTCCCACGATCGGCGTCGTGCTCCCCGTCGGGAAGTACGGGAGGTCACCTCCGAAGACCAGGCCGTGCGCGCCCCAGCGCAGCTCGAACACGACGCTCGCCTCGTTGACGACGTCGCGCCTCGGGGCGTTCTCCTCGCACCACTTGATCACTCTCTGGAGTGAGCTCACGTCGGGTGCGCAGACCGTCATCGTGATGGCGCCGCCTGCCAGCAAAAGAGTTTGACCGTCGAGCATCGGCTCGTACCGAACGCCGCTGTGCAACAGGTCTTCGACCTTCTTCGCGACGGCGACGGCCGCCTGCCTCTCTCGGCTTGAAGACCCCGCCGAGACGCTGGGCACATGGCGCCGTAGCAGCGCGATGACTCGGTCCGCCTCCTTCTTCTCCCCCGCCATGCCGACCCAGCGCGGTGGGAAGGCGTCGAGCGCCTGGGTGACGCCCACCGAGTGGTCGTCGTGAGGGTGCGTCCAGACGAAGCCCTCAACGTAGTCACCCTCACCGCGGCGCCAGTGACGGAGGATCTGCTTGATGACGCTGACGCTCTCCTTCCTCTCGTTCCCGAGGGCGCAGCCGTCGACGACGAGCCAGCTCGCTCCCGGCAACGCCACCGCGATGCCCTCTCCAGTGCTCGGCCCCGCGACGAAGACGTAGAGCAGCGAAGGGTCGAGCGCCGTGAGCGTGTCGAGCGCCGCGACAGCGGCCACGCTCACCGACGTGGGCCCAGGTAGAACCCATCAGGCAGCGCGACCGAGCGTCGATCCGCCTCGGTCATCGGCACCCGCGCCACCCGGAGGACGTCTCCGTAGCGGCCGAGCTCGAAGAAGCCCTCGGCGCGCGCTGCAGGACTACCCGCTGCCCTTGCCCACTCCTCAGCGGTGAAGTCCTGATCGAGCAGGGTCCGATCCGTCGGGTCCGCGAGCACCACCGAGACTCCTTCTTTGCTCGCCGTGGTCACGCGCCCAGGCCACCACGCGTCCAATGGGCGACCATCCGCGAGCTCCGTCGACAGCACCCGAGGGACGCGCCACCGCTCACCCATCGGAACGCTCGGCGGGTACACCGCGTCTCCGAGCGCGTCGACCTCGACGCCGTGCTCGATCCGCTCCGCGAGCTCCGAGAGGTCTCGTGACCGCTTGATGATCTCGGAGTCGAGGTCGTCGAGCACTCGCCGCGCCTCGTGAGGGTCGCCGTTCGCGAGCCACGCCTCGGCCACCCAGAGGTGGAGGTTCTCGCCGAGCCACGCCTCGTTCCTGGCCCAGCTCGGGTCCTCCTGGATCGCGCTCAACGCGTCCTTCCAGGCCTCCCTGGCCTTCGCGAGCCGTGAGAGCCCGAGATAGAAGGTGACCAGGCGGCGGTGGAACCAGACGTTCCCTCGGTCCTCGCCGATGGCCCGCTTGTAGTGCCCCTCGGCCTCCTCCCTGTTGCGCCCCGCGCGCTCCAGGTTGAAGGCGCGGTAGTGCAGGGCGTAGGGGTCGTCTGGAAACTCCCCGAGGCACTCCGCGTACACCGCCGCGGCGCCGTCGTAGTCCCTCGCGAAGCTTAGTTGTCGCCCTCGGTCCCAGTAGAGCTCTGGGCTCAGGTGCCGCTGTCGGCGCCACTCCTCGATGGACCGCTCCGAGCCGCGGACGAGGTGATGCACCTTCTCCAGCCAGTGAAAGACCGAGGTGTCAGCCCGCGTCGGGTCGCTCACCCCATCGAGCCTCTTGTGCGCCTCCGCGAGGCGGTCATGCACCGTGACATCGACATCCTCCAGGCAACGCGCCCACGCCCGGAGGCGCTGAGGAGCCAGCACACCCTCCTCGGTCTCCCACGTCAACGCGTCATAGAGCGCCGCAGACCCTCCCGACGCACTCGGGAGTTCCTCACGGCGCAAAGGCATTCGCAGTGACGCGACGCACCCGAGGGCGAACGACGCCTCCGAAGACAGCTCTTCCTCGCGGATCGTAGCCCCCGAACACCCTCGATCCAGCACGTGCCGCGCCTGCATCGCCCGCCGCAGGAGGTCCCGTCGACCGAGCGCTTCGAGCGCCGCGACGACAGACAACTCCGTCGGAGACAGAAGCCGGTCCCCCGAAGCGACGATGGGGAAAGATCGCCTCCACCAGGTCAGCGGCAGCGCGAGCTCGAAGCGACGAAGGTACTTCCCGTTCCAGGACGAAGGCGCGCTCTGCCCTCCGAGCCAGAGGACCCGCAGTTCACCAGACCACGCGTCCATCAGCCGTTCGAGCTCGCGCAGGGACGGGGACGCGCCCTGAGCCCCGCTGTCGAGCTCGTGCCGCCCGATCACCACCACGACAGGACGGCCCTCGTCCTTCAGAGCCCGTGCGCTCTCTTCAATCCCCCCCCTGGGGTACCGCTTCCGGTCGAGCACCCGCGCGCCGGCGGCCTGCGCCACGACGTGCAGCACCGCGTCAGGGTCCCTCGTGTCAGGGACGCGCAGCACGCGCCCACAAACCCTCCACGCGACGTGGTGCGCGATCGCGTCGCGCCACACCTCATCGTCGACCCTCGCCCAGATCGGTTGCTGCGCCGCACTCAGCGCATTGCTCGCGCCTTCGACGTACGCCTCGAGCGCCCCTAGCTCCGGCGGGAACGTGTCTGGGAGCCTCATCGCTCGCGCCGACCCTACCCCGTCCCTACCTCTACAGCCACCGCCTCACGCGGCCCGCTTCTCCATCGCGTCGCGCAGCGCCGCCAGGGCCCCGGCGACCCTGTAGCGCACGGTCCGCTCGGTGAGCCCCGACTCGGCCACCACCTCGCGCATCGGCACGCCGTCGACCTTCAGCGCCACCACCAGCGCGAGCGTCTCGGGCGCCACCCCCGACAGCGCCCCCTGGAGCCGCTCCGGCCGCAGCGCGGCGTCCACCACCTCGCGCTCCAGCACCATCGACCGCGCCGCGCGCTCGCAGCGCGCCCGCTCCCTCCGACCGCCCCGCGCCCACTCCCGCGCGGTGTTCACCGCCACAGACCGCATCAGCGACCGCAGCGCCCCGTCGTCCTCGGGCAGGGGCTTCCTGCGCTTCAGGAGCTTCTCCACCACCGCCTGCGCGACGTCCTCCGCCGCGGCGTGGTCGCGACGGAGGTACCCCGCGGCCAGGGCCACCAGCTCGTGACGGTGACGGGTGAGCCGCGGGTCTCCGTGAACTCGATCCTTGTGATTCTTCGACATGGGCGCCTCCTCGTGGCGATGGCCACGGCGCCCCTCCTCGCGAGCCGCTCCCCCGCGGTTGCGTCCCCCGCGACGGTCGCGTCGTTTTTTTTCCCGGCGGGTGTCTCCGAGACACCTCAGCCCCCCGAGCGAGACCCCAGCCCTATCCACCCATAGGGCCAGGCCCTCGGTTGGAGACCCTAGCCCTATCGGTCGATACCCCTGGGGCCCCTCGGAGCGACACCCCGGGCCCACGACCCGACCGCTGCCTTGACGCTCAATTGCGGCGAAACCAATACTCGCGCGATGTCTGGCTCCGAGGTCCGGATCAACCTGTTCCACGGAGACCGGCTGGAGTACCGCTTCTGCTCTCCCGCGTGGCGCCAGACCCGCCGCGCCGCCGACTGGGAAGACCTCGTCGCCCAGGTCGAGGCCGTCGACGCCCGCCGCTGCCAGCGCCTGCTCCTGGGCGAGTCACCCCTGTCGCACCCGCGCTTCGACGACCTCCTCGCGCTCTGCCGCGAGAGGGGCATCCGTGGGGTGTCGGTGGAGACCGACGCACGCCCCCTCGCCCACGAGGGCGCGCTCGAAGGGCTGAAGGCCAAGGGCGTCGAAAAGCTCTTCGTGGTGGTGGGAGGCGCGCGACGGCGCGTGTACGAGGCCGCCCTGCAAGACGACGGGGGCTTCGCCGAGGCCATGGAGGGCCTGCGCCGCTCGGCCGCGAGCGGGCTCGACCTCTACGTGGTGATCCCCCTCCTCAAGTGGACCGCCGACGACGTCTCGCCCCTGCTCGAAGGGCTCCTCGCGCTCGAAGGAAAGGTCCGCGGCTACCTCCTCTCGCTGCCTGAGGTGGCGCAGGTGCCGCCGCCGATGCGAAGGGTGCTCCTCTCGTACGGCGAGGCCGCGAAGGTCGCCGCGAGGGCCTTCGACGTGTGCCGCCGGTACAAGGTCGAGTGGGGCTTCACCCTGAAGCGCGGCGTGCTCCCCTGCGCGGCGGGCGGCGCGCTCGACCGCTTCGGCACGGTCTTCTACGACCGCATGAGCTGGCTGCGGCACGCCCCCGACGAGCCCTTCGTGAGGGTGGGCGCCTGCGCCGAGTGCTCGCTGGAGCAGTCGTGCCCCGGCGTGGAGCCCGCGTACCTCGACCAGTTCGGCGCCGAGGGCCTCAAGCCCGTCCCCCTCGACGTGTCGATGGACTGGAACCTCAAGCGCGCCAACACGCTTGAGAAGAGGGACTTTCGCAACGTCTCGGACTTCGACAACGACACCGAGGGCAACGGCCGGGCGCTCCTGCGGATCAACGGCCACTGCAACATGTCCTGCGCCTTCTGCTTCGTAGACCGCACGGTGCCCGACTTCGACGCCGACGGGCTCCTCGCGCAGATCGAGCGCATGGCCGAGCGCGACCCCTCGCACCTGGTGCTCTCAGGCGGGGAGCCCACGCTGCACCCGGCCCTCCCGCGGCTCATCGCGCGGGCGAAGGAGCTGGGCTTTCGCACCATCGAGATCCAGACCAACGGCGTGAAGGCCGCGGACTTCGCCTACGCGAAGACCCTCGCCGACGCGGGCCTCAACAAGATCACGGTGTCGCTGCACAGCACCGACCCCGAGCGATCAGACAAGATCACCCGGCTCACGGGGGGCTTCGAGAAGACCGTCGCGGCGATGGAGAACTTCCGGCGGCTGGGCGTGCTCACCCAGGTCGCCCACGTCATCACCAAGGCCAACTACGAAGAGCTGCCCGCCACGGTGCGCTTCCTGCGGGAGCGCTTCCGCGAGGACGAGGGCCACCTCAGCATCTGCTTCGGCGTGGCGCAGCCCATCAGCGACCTCGTCTACACCTGGGTGATGCCCACCTTCGACGAGATCAAGCCGTACATGCGCGAGGCCCTCGACTACTGCCTCGACGCCCGCGTGGGCTTCGGCGGCATGATCGGCCAGGGCGGATACCCCCCGTGCATGCTCGACGGGGAGATGAAGTACTACGGGGCCAACCTCGGGAACATCTACCGAAGCCCCGACTGGGACGAGCAGTTCGTCAAGCCCGACAAGTGCCGCGCGTGCAGCTTCGACCCGTGGTGCCTGGGCGTGCGACGTCTCTACGTCGAGACCTACGGCGACGCGGAGATCAGGCCCTTCACGGCGGAGATCCAGGGCGAGCCACCGAGGCCCGCGGCGAGGCCTGCGACGAGCGACGGCCTCGTCACGCTGCGCGTGCGCCGCGAGGCGAGCGCCTGAGGACGTGGTCGTGAGCGACGCGCTCCGTGACGAGCGAGCGAGGCTCGAGCGATGGTCCCGCGCCTTCGCGCGCGTGGTGGGGTGGCGGCCCTCGCTCGGGCCGCTCCCTGAGGGAGAGCCCGCGCGATGGAGCCCCGCGTGGGCCCCGGCCTTCTCGCTCACCTTCGAGCCCCGCCTCGACCCCATCGAGATGCTCGGCGGCACGGGTCACTTCGCGCACCGCCCCGCGCTCACCGCGCACCTGCGGGCCATGGGCTTCGCGTGGAGCGACGGCCGAGTGCTCACCGCTCCGTCACCCGCGAGCTTCAACCGCCTCGCCGACCTCCGCCTCGGCCCCGACACGGGCTACCGCCTCGCCGTCATCGAGCGCGACGCGAAGGACCTCGCCCTCGGCCCGTGGATGCGCGCCTACCTCTCAGGCCGCGTCCCGGTGCAGCTCGCGAGCGACGACTTCTACCAGCGGGTGATCGACGGCGCGTCGGGCGGCGGGCTGCACTTTCACTTCACGTCCTTCGCGCACGACCTCACGGTGCACGCGCTGAACTACCAGCTCGTGCCCCGCGCGGCGATCGACGCCCTCTCGTCTCGGGTCATCACCGCCCTGCCCGAGCGCTACGCCGCGTGGGGAGAGCACCCCGACGCCCCGGGCCCCCTCACCCTCACCACCTTCTTCGACAACGACCTCAACCGCTACTGCTACGCGGCCTGGTCGCGCAGCGAGGACGTCTCGGACTTCGCGCGGGTCTTCATGGAGCACCTCGCGCAGCTCACCGCCTGCCTCGACCTGCGGATCGACGAGACCCGCCGCGGCCTCGGCGACGTCGCGAGCGGAGACACCGCCGACCTCGCCCCGCTCTCCCCGTGGGAGTTCGACCTGCGCGCGCCCTCCCGAAGCGCGCCCGCCGAGCCCCCTCGCGACAGCGCGCAGACCCCGTGGAGCCGCGCGGTCTTCCGCGACCCTCCCTCGTTCGACGGAGAGGCGAAGGCGCTGCGAGAGGCCATCGCGAAGGCCCTGGTGCGCGCGCCGAGGCTGCCCGTGGAGCTGCCCGCGTTCCGGCTGACCCTGTGCGACGTGGCCGTCGACCGCAGGGGGATCGAGCTGCGCGTCGGCCACGACGCCCCCGTGGCCGCGCTGCGCCTCGAGGCCGTGAAGGGAGACGCCGTGGTGGCCCTGCGAAGGGGCCCCGGCGACGTCGCCCCCGCGGTGAAGGTCACCGTGCGCGAGGTGCACCCCTCGGCGAGGGCCCACGCGCGCGCCCTGGAGACCATGGCCGAGCGGGTGCAGCGCGCCGTCACCGCCGCGCAGTGGGAAGAGTCTCGCGCGCTGGCGAAGCGCTTGCGGTCGCTCCCGGTGGGGGTGCCCATGGGCTTCTACCGCCAGGTGGTGGCGGGGCTGGAGCAGCCCGAGGGGCTCATCCGCACGGGCTTCCTCTGCAACCAGGACTGCGGCCTGTGCTGGCAGGACCGCGAGTGGGGCGGCTACGACGCCGAGCAGATCCTCCGCTGGATCGAGGACCTCTACGCCGCCGGCGCCCGCTCTCTCATCATCTCGGGCGGGGAGCCCACCCTCGACGCCTCCCTCGACCGCTACCTCCGCGCCGCCCGCGCGCTGGGCTTCACCCAGGTCACCCTCGAGACCAACGCCATCCAGTGCGCCAGGCCCGGCGTCGCCGAGAGGCTCCGTGACGCCGGCCTCACCAGCGCCTTCGTCTCGCTCCACAGCGGCGACGCGGCCACCTCCGACGCCATCACCCGCGCCCCCGGCACCCACGCCCGCACCGTGCGCGGCGCCCTCGCCCTGCTCTCCGCCGGGGTGCCCGTGAAGTTCAACGCGGTGATGTCCCTCGAAGGGCTCGACCACCTCGCGGCCCTGCCCGACTTCATCGACGGCACCTTCGGCGCCCACCGCGAGAGGCTCCTCGGGCTCATGCTCTCGTACCCCACCGAGCCCTACGACCCGGCCCTCTCGCCCGCCATCGTGCCCGAGCCCGTGAAGCTCCGGCGGGTGCTCCGCGAGACCCTCGACCGTGCCTTCGAGCTCGGGCTCCGACCCCAGGGCCTCGACGGCCCCTGCGGCCCGCCCCTCTGCGCCTTCGGCGCCGACCCCAGGGTGACCGCCCTCCGACCCGTCCCCGGCCCCCTGGAGTTCCGACAACACCTGCCCGCCTGCGACGGCTGCGCCGTGCGCTTCGCCTGCTTCGGCGTCCGCACCGCCGACGTCGACCTCTACGGCGCCGCCTGCGCGACACCTCTGACGCACCGCCCCGTCCTCTGAGCGTCCCTCAACGACCCACCAGGGCATCAAGACCCTGGTACGCGGTGGTGACCCCGCAATCTCTTCATGGGGCTCGCACTCCTTGCGACATCCCCTCAGGACGCCGGCGAGCGCGCTGAAGGCCCGCTATGTAAGCAATTCCTCGCTCTTTCAGAGACAGACTCTGTAAGTCTGTCACTATCACGCCTGACAATTCACGTCCCTCCAGCGCTGCTGAGGGTGACAGAGATGGTCCATCTGTCCCCGCGGTATGAGAACCACGGAGGTCTTTTTTCCCCAACGGGGCGGGTTGACGCCGACATGTCGCACTGTGGTACGTGTGTCGCATTGGCGAGCAGCGCGAGGCGCCCACGCCGCAGTCTTGATGCTCAAGACGCCGCGGTGATGGTTCGGGGGTCTCATCTCACGTGTGAGGGAGTGCATGGCCACGCAGGCGCTGAGGGGACTTCGTTGGGCCGCCCTGGGGCTCGTGTCGCTGGCGGCCTGCGTGGGGGGCACCGAGGCGGCCCCTGTCACCGCGGGACCCGACAACGGCCTCGAGACCCTCGCGACCGGAGCGCCGACGGGCAACGCCCAGGCCCCCGTGGTGGTCGAGACCGCCCCGGCGATGGACCCGGTGGTGGAGTTCCCGAGCGAGCCCGTGTGGCGGGAGTTCTGGTTCCCCATCGAGAACCCCGACCGTGACCGCGGGCCCCTGTCGAGCCTGATCCTCAATTGGGCCAACCCCCAGCCTGGCATGGCCGTGGCCGACCTCGGCGCCGGCGGCGGGTACTACACCTTCCGCATCGCCAACGCCGTGGGGGCCGACGGTCACGTCTGGGCCGTCGACATCGACGGCCGCATGACCCGAAAGATCGCCTGGGAGGCCCGCGCCCGCGGCGTGTCGCAGGTGACCGCCCTTCGCGTGCGGCGCGGCAACCTGGGCCTCCTCGAGCGCAGCCTCGACCTGGCCGTGATGATCGACACGGGCGCGCTCAACACCTGCCGCCCCGCCGACAACGCCCGGTACTTCGCCCAGGTCGCCAACGCCCTCTCCCCCGGCGGGCGCTTCCTGTTCATGGACGCTACGCACGACTCTGAGGTCACTGGCCCGATGGGCGGCGCCGACGGCTGTCGCAACCCCACCGTCGACGAGGTCGCCCAGCTCGCCGCGGCCGACTTCACCGAGCTGCGCCGCCAGGAGGTCGCGACCGGCGACGTCTGGCGCGGCTACCTCATCCTCCTCGAGCGCAGGCCCTGACGCTTCAGCCCACCCCCTGCACCAGCCCCCCGAGGTCGTCGCGGTCGTCGACGGGCACGCCCCGCGCGGCGAAGGCCTCCCGCAGCGCGCCCACCGTGCGCGCGAAGAAGCCCTCGGTCATCGCCTCGGTCAGCCCCGCCGCCTCGTAGAGCGGGCGCGACTGCTCGACCTCGTGCATCCGGTCGACGCGCGCGGCCCTCACGACGGGCGCGACGCGCGCGGCGAGGCGCTCGGGGTCCATGGGCAGCGTGGGCTGCACCACCACGAAGGTGACCAGCCCCGCGGCGTGGCAGCGCTCCAGGGCCTCGATCCGCTCGTCGATGGGGTCGGCCCCCGGCTCGAAGCGCGCCCGCACCGCGTCGTCGTCGGTCGGGATCGAGAAGCCCACGTAGGCCCGCGGAAAGCTCGCCAGGAGCTCGACGTCGTCGACCACGGCCTTGGCGCGGGTGAGCACCATGGGGGTGAAGCCCGCGTCGCGCATCGCCTCGATGCACCCGCGGGTGATCCGGTACCGGCGCTCCAAGGGCTGGTAGGGGTCGGTGAGGATCGGGCTCATCCGCACGAGGCCAGGGGGGAGCTCGGTCACCTCGCGGCGCACCACCGTGGGCGCGTTGACCTTCACGTCGACGTAGCGGCCCCAGGGCAGGCGAGGGAGGCCCTCGAGGGCGCGGGAGAAATCCGCCCGCTCGGCCACGTAGCAGAAGGGGCAGCCGATCATGCAGCCCGAGTAGGGGTTCAGGTAGTACTGCCCGCGGCCCTCGGGCATGAGGGCGCGATCGACCTCGACCTCGCGCACCATCGCGCCGCGCGTGGGCTC
>JAEYZO010000163.1 GCA_023428035.1 Pseudomonadota bacterium
GGGGCTCATCGCGCAGACTCCACGCGCACGGTCACCCGGCGCTCCAGCGCTTGATCGACGGACTGACAGAAGGCCCTCCACGCGGGGTAGTCGTTGGGGGTCACGCGGTCGCGGGTGAGCGTGAGCACGCGGCGCACGCGCAGGGAGTTGCCCTGGGGCTCCACCGCGTACTCGAAGCGGCCGAAGGGGCCTTCGAGGTTCACCGGCGGGGGCAGCTCCGTCGCCGTGGCGCCCGCGGGGAGGCGCAGCTCGCGGGCCTCGTCGTAGGTGCTCGGCACGCCCACGATCACGTCGGCGGTGCGCGCCGACCGCGGCGCGTAGCGCCTCGTGAGGTTCACCGGGTTCACGAGGCGCAGGGTGAGGGCGTCGCCCTGCCGCGCGCCGAAGGCGGGCACGGTGGCGGTGTACTCCAGCCGCGCGGGGGCCTCGAGGTCCGAGAGGTCCCCGACGGTCACGTTGGTGACGCGCACCCCGGGGAGGAGCTCGCGCAGGCCGTCTTCGACCCTCTCGGGCCGAGTGGCGGGGGCTTCGAGGAGGCTCCGCAGGCTCGCGGCGTTGGGGCCCCTCACCTCCTGCCGGGTGTGGATCGTCGCCGAGCCGTCGGCCGCGAGGGTCACCTCGGAGCGCGCCTGGGTCACGTTGCGGTCGGGGGTGTACACGGGCGTGGTGACCAGCCGAGCCTCGCCGCGCTGGTTCACCACCAGGGCCATCGCGCCCTGGTCGCCGCCGGGGAGCTCGTCCATCCCGCTGTGCTGCGCGGTGCCGTCGAGGAAGAGGTCGAGCGAGGGCACGTACGCGATCGCGTGGTCGAAGACCGCTAGCGACGCCGGCGAGAGGGCGACGTCTCCGCGGGGCCGCGTGCGCAGCAGCACCATCGACGCGTCGACCCCCGCCTCGCGGAGCATCGTCACGATGAGCGAGGCCTTGTCTTTACAGTCCCCGAAGCCGCGGGTGCACACCTGCGGCACGGCGTAGGGCTTGAAGCCGTGGATGCCGAACTCCAGCGCGACGTAGCGCGTGTGCTCCAGCACCCAGTGGTAGACCGCGCGCACCTTGGCGCGGTCGTCGGTGAGCCCGCGGGTGATGTCTCGCACCACGCCGCGCAGCCGGTCGTCGGCGACGAGCTGGTCGCGCACGAGGCCCCAGTACCAGCGGCCCACCGACGCCCAGTCGCTGTAGGTGCTGACGTGCAGGTAGCCGCCGCGCTCGGTGAGCCCGGGGGCGTGCTCCTCGGGGGCCACCGCGGGGGCGCCCTCGACGGTCCACGCGCGGGCCGTGACGCCCTCGGACTCCGACTCGCTCGCGGTCGGGGTGCGACCGTCCGAGAGCGGCTGGAGGTGCACGAAGAAGCGCCGCCGCGAGGGGGCGCGCAGCACGTAGCGCCAGCGCGCGCGGGGCACCCCGGCCTGCACCAGCTCCAGGTCGCCGAAGTAGTCGGCGAAGGCGTTGCGCGCGGAGACGTCGTCGACGCGCCAGCGAAGCTCCACCACGTCGCCGGGCTCCAGGCTGGGGAAGGTCACCTGCACCACGCGGTTGTTGAAATACATCCGCATGTTGGGGTCGCTGGTGACGGCGTACTCGTCGACCTGGCTCGCGTCGACGACGCTCCCGTCGGCGCGGTGCACCCGCGCCGCGCGCAGCTCGAAGCGCTGCGTGTCGGGGTCGTACTGCACGGTGTACGCGCGGCCGTCGCGGGCCCCTTGCGCGTTTCGCACCTCGTAGGCCACCTGGCGAAAGGTGCCCGAGAGGCCGTTCTCGAAGACCGTGCGCACGGTGAGCTCCGCGAGAGAACGGAGGTTGTAGTCGGCCCCCTCCCCCGCCCTGCCTCGACGCGCGAGCAGGCGCTGGGCGTCTTCGGCCTCGCCCTCGTCGGGGCGCGGCACCGCGGGCTCCAGGGCCTCGAGGTGTCGTCGCAGCGAGCGGTCCTGCGGGCGCAGGAGCAGCGCGCGGCGCAGCGCGTCGCGGGCCTGGTCGACGTGGCCGAGCCTCGCCTGCAGCTCCCCCCGAGCGCCCCAGAGGCCAGGCTCGTCGGGGGCGACCTCCACGGCGCGCGCGAGCGTCGCCTCGGCGCGGGCCCCCTCGCCCACGGCCTCGAAGAGCTCGGCGGTGGAGGTGTACACCGAGAGCGTCTCGGGCCTCAGCGCGAGCATGCGCTCGGCGATGGTCACCACGGCCTCGCGGTCGCCGCGCGCGCGGGCGTCGCGGGCCAGCGCGCTCCAGTTGTCGACGTCGCTGTCCCTCACGCGCGAGAGGGCGAGGCGTAGGTCTCGCGCGGCCCCCGTCTGCTGCGAGCGCTCGGCCATCTGGGCGCGGGTCCGCAAGAGGGCGGGGGAGCGAGGCGCGAGGGCCGCGGCCTCTTCGAGCGCGGCGCGGGCGGCGACGGGCAGGCCCACCGCGTCGAGGAGCAGCGCCCGCTCGATGCGAGGCAGCGCGTAGCCCGGGTCGGCGCGCTCGGCCGCGTCGAGGAAGGCGAGGGCCTCTTCGGGCCAGGTGCCCGTGCGCCGGTCGTGCGCGAGCGCGACGAGGGTGTGCGGGTCGTCGGGCGCGAGGGCGTAGGCGCGCTCCAGGGCTTCGATACGCCGGTTGCGGTCGGAGGTGATGTCCGCGAGGAGGAGCCAGCGCTGCGCCGTGGGCTGGGCCCTCGCGGCGCGCTCGGCGAGGTCGGCGGCGCGGGGCTCGGCGGGGTCGTCGG
>JAEYZO010000877.1 GCA_023428035.1 Pseudomonadota bacterium
GCCGCGGCCGGGACCGACGGCGCGGCGTGTCGCGACCGCATCCCGCTCTGCGCGCCGGGCTTTCCGGGCACCTACTGCGACCCAGGCCTGGTGTGCGTCGATGGACGCTGCGCGCCGTCGCTGGCGATCGGCGATCCTTGCGGCCCTGGCGAGGCCCGCGAGTGCGACGAGTACTCAGGATGTGTTGAGGTGGCCGGGACGCTCCGCTGCGTCGCGAACGGGTCGCTCGGCGGCAGATGCATCTACGTGGCCCGCCGCGTCTGCGATCTGGGGGGCGTGGACTACGTCTGCGGCGGCGGGCTGCGCTGCTCGGCAGCGGGCGTCTGCGAGGCGGCAGACGCGCCGTGCAGCAGAGGCTCCTGCGGCGAGACCGCGGGCTGCATCGACGGTCGTTGCGTCGCCTTCGGGGTTCTGGGTGGTCCCTGTCGGTTGGGGTCGGCGTCCTGCAACCCGGGGCTCGGCTGCGCGGACGTCGGTGGAGCCGAGCATCCTCGTCGCTGCGTGCCTGGCCTCCTCGGCGGCGAGCGTTGCGACCCTGACGACCCGCGGTCGCCGTGCGTAGACGGCTACGACTGCGGGCCCGGCGCGGACGGCCCGCGCTGCCTTGAGCGAGGCGGGCCGGGGGGACGCTGCGAGTTCCACTGTTTTTCAGGCCTCATCTGCGCCGAGAGCGAGCGATGCGTGACCGAGGGCGCGGTCGGCGAGGCCTGCGAGCCGCGCTTCAACACCGTCGCGTGCCCGATGGGGTCGGGGTGCCTGCCGCGCACGGCTTCCCTCATGGACGGCACCTGCACGGCGGGCGTTCGAGAGCGCGAGCCCAACAGCGCTGCGACGCCCGAGGTCCTCGCGGGGAGCACGGTGGTGCTCGGCGAATTCGGGGGCGAAGACGTCGAGGACTGTTTCCTGGTGACGCTCGCGGCGGGGACGACGCTCATCGCAGAGAGCGCGTCCCTCGTGAGCTGGGGCTGCTACCTCGACTACACCAGCGTCACGGTCACGGGGCCGGTGACGCTGACGGAGGAGTACGCGCGCTGGCACTCCGCGTGTTCTCGCGTGGTGGGGTCGTCGTTGCCGGCGGGGGCGTACACGGTCTGCGTCCGTGGGCATCCCACGGCTTGGTATCGGTTGACGCTGGCGGTGCTGCCGGGCTCCTGACCCCTGCCCGGCGTCACTCGCGCGCGGCCCGGGGCGGGGAGAGCTCCACGTCGGCGTAGACGCGGTCGACGTCGATGGCTCCGTCGAGCGCGGTGAGCACGACGCGCTCGCCAGCGCCCGCGGTGGAGAGCACCCAGCGGTCGGACGCGTCGCGGGAGTACACCTCGACGTAGGGCTTGTGCTGCGAGACGAACACCACGTCGCGCAGCGAGGGGACGCGGCGGTAGTGTTGGAACTTCTCTCCGCGGTCGTAGGCCTCGGTGCCGTCGGAGAGCACCTCGACGAGCACCGCGGGGTTCACGATCGCGTTGCGGTCGTCGGGGTCGCGCTCGACCGCGCCGCAGACCACCGACGCGTCGGGGTAGGTCGCGAGCTTCGTCGCGAGGACGCGCACCTTCGCGTCGGAGTTGAACACGCGATACCCGCAGGCGGCGGCGAGGCGGCTCAACTCGACGATCATCTGCGTGGAGAGCTGGCTGTGTTCGAGCGTGCCGCCGGCAATCGCATAGACGCGGCCGTCGAGCCACTCGTGCTTGCGGTCGGTCTCCCGCTCGATGGAGAGGTAGGCGTCGTAGTCGATCCAGGGTTGCTCGGCCGCGTCGCCCATGCGCCGCAGGGTGCCACGGGGCGAGGGAGCGGCGCGAGGTGCTCCGGCGGCGCGTCAAGTCGGGGAAAGCCCTGATTGGCGGCGGGCGCGTCGACCGAGATTCTGTGAGCGTCGCCGGGGGGCAGTGGGGCCTCTCGACGGGAAAGCGCTCTGATCGCCCCGCCCTCTCCCCTCACCCCTCCACCATCGAGTCCCTCGCGCTCTCGGTCTGCTTCACCGACAGCTCCCGCAGCCACGCGCGCGTGATGTCCGCCTCGTCGATGTAGCCCGCGATCCGCCCGTCGTCGTCCAGCACCGGCAGCTCCCGCAGCCCCGCCGACAGCATCCGCTCCAGCGCCGTCTGCAGGTCGTCGTCGCGCCCTACCGTCACCGCTGGGCTCATCAGGTCCGCCGTCACCGCGGGCGCCTCGGCGTCCTCCATGTCGACCAGGTCGCGCAGCGTCGTCACCGACACCAGGCCCACCACCTTGCCGTCGGCCACCACCGGCAAGACATCCTGCGCCTCGCTCGCGTGCGTGATCGCGTGCACCAACTCCTTCACCTGCGCCGTGGGCGCCACCGTCGTGAGCTCCTTGGTGATCGTGCACGCCTCGCCCACCCGCAGCGTGCGCAACAGGTCCACCATCGTCGCCCCCGCGTGCGCCGGCGAGCGGAAGCGCGTCGTCACCTGCGTCGGGTACAGCGGGAACCTCCGCAAGAGCAGGAACGCCGACCCCAGCGCGAACATCAGCGGAACCAGCAGGTCGTAGGTCGACGACAGCTCGCACACCATCACCGCCGCCCCCAGCGGCGCGTGCGCCATGCCCCCGTAGAAGACCCCCATCCCCACCAGCGCGAAGGCCCCCGCGTCGGGCACCGGCGCGCCCAGCAGCTGCATCGCGCGGCCGAAGGCTCCGCCCAGCAAGCCCCCGATCGCGAGCGACGGGCCGAAGTCACCAGCGCTCGCGCGAGTGCCCACCGTGAGCGCCGTCGCGCCCATCTTGGTCACCGCGAGGACCGCGAGGATCGCCACGCCCCACCAGCCCTGCGGCAGCCAGTCGGCCCCCGTGATCGCCGCCTGCACGGCGCCGTAGCCGCTGCCGAGGATCCCGGGGCCCTGCTGACCGAGGTGCAGCGAGGGGTTCACCGTGAGGATCCACGTCAGCGCGAGGACGCCCACGCCCACGCCCCCCATCGCGGCGCGCAGCGGGGCGGGGATCGTGCTCGCGTCGGAGCGGCGCTCCACCGCGTGGAGCATCGCGAGGAAGGCCATCGCCCCCAGCGACAGGATCACCGCGAGGGCCACGTAGAGCGGCAGGTGCAGCGGGATGAAGGGGTAGCGCGAGGCGTGCGCGAAGAGCGGCCCCGCGCTGGGGATCGCCACGGAGAAGGCCGCGTAGGCCGTGACGCTCGCGAGGATCGCCGGGATCAGCGCGTCGGCCTCGAAGTCGTCGCGGTAGAGCACCTCCACCGCGAGCAAGGCCGCGCCGAGGGGCGTGCGGAAGATCGCTGACATCCCCGCGGCGGCGCCCGCCACGAGCAGCAGTCGTCGCTCGCGGTCTTCGAGGCCGAGGGCCTGCGCGAGGCCCGAGCCCACCCCAGCGCCCACCATGATCGCGGGGCCCTCGCGGCCGCCGGAGCCGCCGGAGCCGAGCGCGAAGACCGAGGCGATGATCTTGAGCGGCACCACGCGCACCCGGAGGAGCCCCGCGTCGCGGTGGAAGGAGCGGATGTAGCCGTCGGCGCCGCCGCCCGCGACCTCGGGGGCGAGGAAGCGCGCGATGAGCCCCGAGAGGAGCGCGCCGAGCGCGGGCACGATGAGCAGGAGCCACAGGTGCGTGGCGTGGTGCTCGGAGCCCGGCGGCGCGGGCTCCCCCGCGGGCCGCAAGGGGTGGAAGCCCGTGAGCTCGCCGAGGACGAAGTGCTCCGTCTCCTGCACCAGGAGGTAGAAGACGCAGGCGACCGCGCCGACGGCGAGACCCACCAGCGCGCTTCGAGCGAGGGTCAGGCCGAGGTGGCGGAACTCCAGCCTGCGACGGCGGAGCGGCTCGGCGTGGGGCGGCATGACGAGCCTAGAGGGTGTAGCCCCCTGGGCGCGGCGGTGTCACCCCAAAGCGTGGCGTGGAGAGAGCGGGGGGCGGTGGGTCAGCGGCGGGCCTGCGCGACGGGCGCCGCGCCGAAGCCTGGGATCTGGAGGGATTGGAGGCCGCCGTTGGCGTTGAGCTCCTGGAACTTCTCCCAGAGGAAGTCGATCATGAGCGGGGTGATGACGGCGCCGATGACGCCGGCGACGCGCTCGGGGAGGCCGAAGCGCGACGCGATCACCTGCGCGACGTGACCGCCCACGACGCCCTGGAGGCCGTCGATGGCGGCGCCCTTGAGGCCCTCTCCGCGGAGCAGGCCGCCGACGGCGCCGCTCAGGAAGTTCATCGCGTAGTTGCTGTTGCCGATGTCGAGCAGGCCGTGGCCCGGCTGACCCCCGGAGCCCTGCTGCATGATGGCCTGCTGCACCGAGCGCGCGGCCACGGGGAAGGCCGTGGTGAGGATGCCCGCGGACTGCTGCGGGGTGTAGCCCTGCGACTGGAGGGCCTGGTAGGCCTGCTGGCCCTGGCGCGACTGACCGAAGACGTTGAGGAGCTGGTCGAACATCCGCGTGACCTCCCGGAGGGTCGCCCCGAGATCGGGGCGGCGGAACGGTCCGTCGCGCGGGGGGCGGTGTCAAGCGCCGGCGGCGTCAGCGTGAGGGGAGCGTCGCGAGGGGGCGTCCCGTGAGGAGCTCGAGGCGCGCGCGGAGACGTCGCTCGGCGACGAGCCTCGCGGCGGTGGCGTCGACGTCGCTCGCGGGCGGCGCGGGCGAGAGGCGGATCGCTTCGAGCTGCGCGAGGAGGTCGAGCACGGCGGCCTCGAGGGCCTGCCGCTCCCTCGCGCGCTGGAGCTGGTAGCGCACGAGGGCGACCTCGTGGGCGTCGAAGACGAGGCGGTCGAGCGCGAGGCTCACGCGCAGGTCGAAGACCAGCGAGTCGTCGGTGGCGAGGCGGTCGTTGGTCGCGGTGGAGTACTGGGTGCTGGTGAGGCCGGTTCCGCGGGCGACGCGCACGGTGACGTTGGGCAGGAGCGCCGCGAGGCGCGCTCGGCGCGCGAGGGAGCGCATGGGTTCGTCGTCGAGGCCGGCGCGGGCCACCGCGCGACGGGCGGCCTCGGCGACCACCGCGGGGTCGAGCCAGGAGGGAGGGTCGGCGTACGCCGTCGTGCCGAAGGCCAGCGTGATCGCGACGAGGAGCGGGAGGAGCGCGCGGGGGCTCACGGTGAGGGCTCCGTCGTGAGGGTGGGGG
>JAEYZO010000906.1 GCA_023428035.1 Pseudomonadota bacterium
GCCGTGGCCCCGCGTGAGCGCCGCCGTGCTCTCGCGCGGGTGGCCGCGCCCCGGGTCGGGCAGCGGTAGTGCTCCTCCGGGGTGCGCGGACCCCGGCGCGTGGGGGCATCGACGGACGGGCCTCGGCGATGGCGCGCTACGGGTGGTGGCGGTCGAGCTCGGTCACGAAGAGCTCGGCCTCGTTGTTGGCCGAGGCGTCGTAGGTGCCGACCCAGATGTCGTAACGGCCCGCCGGGGGGTTCACGAAGTCGAGGGCGGGCATCGTGGGGTTGCCCCAGCCGCCGCCCCGGCGGTGGTCGTCGTTGCAGCGCCACTGCCCGTTGGGCTCGTTGATGACCAGCGTCGCGTCGGCGTGGTTGCGGGTGATCACGTAGAAGCGCAGCAGCGAGAAGTGCTGCCCCGCGTTGAAGGTGAAGTGGAAGTCAGGCCTCCGCGTGACGAAGGACCGGCCGCAGGACCGCCCGGTCTCGGCGTCGACCATGCCGAGGTCGGCGATGTTGATGGGGTTGCGACCCCCGCCCGCGGTGAGGTTGAAGGCCCAGGGGTCGGGGGTGAAGCCCGTGGTCAACGTCGCGCCGCCGAAGTTCGAGCGGCCGTTGTAGTCGAGCACCGTGCGGGCGCGGGCCCAGGCGGCGTGGTGGCTAGGGGCGGGGGTGAAGGCCGACTTGCAAGCCGTCGCCGCCAGCAGCGGCAGGAGCAGAAACACGCGATTCATCGATGGTCCCTCCAAGGAGTCCGTGACGGGGACGGTGTACCCCAGGCCGGTTTATCGAGTCTCCCGTTTTTTCCCGGGAGCGGGCGGCGCGCAGGGTTGACGCCTTTGAGACGGAGGCACACCGTCGCCGCCGCGATGGCGATCAGCGACGAACGGCGAGGCGTGCTCGAGGCCCGTGAGCGCTGGCTCACCGAGGCGATGGAGAAGCTGCGGGGCAACATCCGCTCGGCGCCCCTGATGCTGCTGGGCCTCGCGCTGGTGATCCCCGCGGGGCTGCTGTGGGGCGCGCTGGCCTCGGCGGTGGTGATCTTCTCGGTGGTGATGATCGCGGGCGCGACGGTCTACGTCGCGTGGTCGCACCTGCACGAGTGCGAAGAGGAGCTGGGCGCCGTGCGGAAGGAACTCCGCGCGGCCGCGAAGGAGGAGCCATGACGACGCTTCACGATTTCACGGTGAAGGCCATCGACGGCCGCGACCTCTCGCTCGCCGACATGGAGGGCAAGGCGGTGCTGCTGGTGAACGTGGCCTCGCGCTGCGGGTTCACGCCGCAGTACGCGGGGCTCGAGAAGCTCTACGAGGAGCTGTCTCCCCAGGGGCTCGTGGTGGTGGGGGTGCCCGCGAACGACTTCGGCGCGCAGGAGCCGGGCTCCGACGGGGAGATCCAGTCGTTCTGCGAGACGACCTACGGGGTGAAGTTCCCGATGCTGTCGAAGGTGACGGTGAAGGGCGAGGGGCAGCACCCGCTCTATCAGTGGCTCACCGAGAGCGCCTCGCCCCCGGGCGAGGTGCGGTGGAACTTCGAGAAGTTCCTCGTGGGCAAGGACGGTCGGGTGGTCGGCCGCTTCAGGAGCGACGTGGCCCCCGAGTCGAAGGAGCTGCGCGACGCGATCAGCGCCGCGCTCGCGTGAGGGCGTCGATGACCACCGAAGCTGTCACCGACGTCCGCGCGGAGAGGTCAGCCGAGCGCTCGATGCGAGAGGTCCTCGACGCGATGAAGGGCGCCTCGCGGCGCGAGCCTCCGCGCTCGATCCAGTCGCGGGTGGGCGACCTCGAGCGCCTCGCCTCGATGGTGCTCCGCCGTCAGGACGACGTCGTCGCCGCCATCGAGAAGGACTACGGCCACCGCTCTCGGCACGAGACCCTCATCGCCGACGTCTTCACCACGGTGCAGGCCGCCCGCCACGCCGCCGCGCACACCGCGCAGTGGGCCAAGGCCCAGCCGCGCGCCGTGAGCTGGATGTTCCAGCCCGGCCGCGCCGAGCTCCGGCCGCAGCCCCTGGGCGTGGTGGGGATCATCGCCCCGTGGAACTACCCCTTCACCCTGGCGCTCAGCCCCCTCGTCGCGGCGCTCTCGGCGGGCAACCGCGCGATGATCAAGCCCTCGGAGTTCACCCCCGCGCTCGGCGCGCTGCTGCGCGACGTGGTCGCTGACTGCTTCGCCGACGACCACGTCTCGGTGGTGCTCGGCGGCGCCGACGTGGCCGCCGAGTTCGCGCGGCTGCCCTTCGACCACCTGGTCTTCACGGGCTCGACCGCGGTGGGGCGCAAGGTGATGCTCGCCGCCGCGGAGAACCTCACGCCGGTGACCCTGGAGCTCGGCGGGAAGTCCCCCGTGGTGGTCGCCTCCGACGCGAGCCTCGACCGGGTCGCGACCTCGGTGGCGCACGCCAAGCTCTTCAACGCGGGGCAGACCTGCATCGCGCCCGACTACGTGCTCGTGCCCGAGGCGAAGCGCGACGCCTTCGTCGACGCGGTCGCGCGCGAGATGACCCGGATGTACCCGACCCTGGCGTCGAACCCCGACTACAGCGCGGTGATCCACGAGCGGCACCTGCGACGTCTCCAGGCCCACGTCGACGACGCCCGCGAGAAGGGCGGGTCGGTGCGCGAGGTGAACCCCGCGGGCGAGAGCCTCGAGGGCACCGGCAAGATGGCCCCGACGCTCATCCCGGGGGCGACCCTGGAGATGAGCTGCATGGGCGAGGAGCTCTTCGGTCCGGTGCTCCCGGTGATGGGCTACCGCGAGCTCGACGAGGCGATCGCGCTGGTGAACGACCTGCCGCGGCCCCTCGCGCTCTACCCCTTCACCGACGACCCGGCGACGCTCGACCGGCTGCTCACCCGCACCACCTCGGGGGGCGTCTGCGTGAACGACTGCCTCCTGCACTTCGCCCAGGAGGACCTTCCCTTCGGCGGCGTCGGCCCGAGCGGGATGGGCCACTACCACGGCCGCGAGGGCTTCGAGTCGCTCTCGAAGCTCAAGCCCGTGTTCTACCAGCCGCGCATCAACGGCTCGGGACTGCTGCGGCCTCCCTACGGGGCGACCATCGACACCGCCCTGCGCTTCCTCCTGCCGAAGCGCTGAGCGCTCAGCGCACGGGGTTGAGCCGCGCGCGGAGCTCCCAGTCGGCGCGGTTCCCGCCCCCGCCGTCGCGCACGTAGACGTAGTACCAACCCGGGTCGACGAGGCGGGAGAGGGTCTCCCTGGCCTCGGTCCCCCTCGCGGCGGAGATGAGCTCGGCGCGGTGGTCGCGGAGCTCCATGTCGACGTCGGTGCGGTCGGCGGGCAGGCCCAGGCCCGCGATGAGCAGCTCGAGGTGCAGCCAGGCGCGCTCGCTCACGCGCACGCGGAACACCCGCAGCGCGTCGTAGCCGTTGGCGGGTCGCGGTCGCCCTCCGGAGGGCGCGGGGTCGGTGATCCCGTCGACCTTGCCCGTGACGATGCCCGGGGCGTCGAGGGTGCTGGGCCAGGCGTCCTCCGCGCGGGCGGGGACGAGCGATGGAGGTTGCCCCGTGGCGGTGAGCATCGCGCGCAGCGGGTCAGCGCCGACCGCGGGCGCCGCGCCGCTCGTGAGCGCGTGCAGGAACCCGTCGAGCGCGGGGTAGGCCGCCGGGTCGTCGCGCATCGCCACCATGGCCCGGAGCACCGCCGCGGGGCCGAGCGCGACGCCGTCGTGGTCGAGGTCTTCGTAGCCCGCGGCGCCGTCAGTGAGGTCCCACAGCACGCTCGCGACGCTGGCCTCGGAGCCCAGGCCGAAGGGCCCCGCGGGGCGCTCCAGGTCGTGGTCGACGCGGAGCGAGCCGCCGGGCTCGAGACCGATGGTGTCCTGGTAGCGCGGGTCGCGCCGCACGGCGCTGGAGAACCACGTCGCGCGGCCCTCCTCCCAGGCCAGCCCCGGGTCGATGAGGTAGCCCGAGGGGTGCGAGCCGCCGCCCGAGGAGTTCGTCGAGAGCAGGTCCATCACGAAGTGACCGACCTCGTGGAGGATGATCCCCTCGTCGTGCTCGTCGGTGTCGGTGCTCGACTGCCGACGCGGCTCTCCGCCGAGCAGCTCCAGCAGGTAGCGCCCTGAGCCCGCGGGCCGTTCGCCGCGGTAGTAGCTCCACTCCGTGGTGACCCCGCGGCCCCAGTACACCACCAGGGGAGGCAGCGTGCGCCCGGACCACTCCCGCGCCGCGGCCACGCCTCGGTACACCGTGTCGGCGATGTGCAGCGCGCCCGCCACGCCGTCGCTCGCCGCGTCGCGCGCTACGACCTCGACGGGCGCCCCCGCCGACGGCCGCTCGACCCGGAGCGCGTGCACCACCGACACGTCCCCCGTGGGAGACACCACGACCTCGTGGCCGTCGTGGACGAGCCTCGCGCGAGCGGCGATCACTGGGGAGTTCACCGGCGCGTCGCGGGCGGAGCGGCCCGCGGCGGGGGGGGAGGTGGTCGCGGTGACGTGGTCGTT
>JAEYZO010000071.1 GCA_023428035.1 Pseudomonadota bacterium
TGACCTAGGGGGGGCGCTGAGTGGGGGCCGGCGCGTGGGGGGAGGGGGGGTAGATCGCGGCGGGGCGAAGTCGGGCGCCGCTGCACGACGCGTCGCGCCGAACGCGCGACGGAGTGTCAGGCGCTCGCAGCCTCGAGCGCGGCCATGCTCTCGGGCGCGATCTGTACGTCGACCTGATCGACCGAGAGGGCGTGCATCTGGTGCGGGCGGAGCGCGGTGTCGAGCTGTCCCAGGAGGCTCGCGCCGAGCTCGGAGGTCTGCGTCCACGCGAGCGCGATGCTGGTCGTCGAGCGTGCGAGCGCGTCGACGGCGAGCTTGCCCGCCTGCTCGGCGACCCACGTCCGCGACTCGGGCGAGCCCCCCATCACGGTGACCTTGCCCTCGACCGTGAACGACACGGGCACCCCGAACTGCGGGTCGGGCACGGTGGCCTCCGCACGCCAGGGAATCTCCACCGGGGTCTGCGGCGCGGCGGAGCCTGCGTTGTCGGCCTGGAAAGCGCTCGCGACGTCGGACTCCGAGAACCCGAGCTGGAGGCCGACCTGCTTGATGTAGAGCCGCTCCGCGAGGTGCACGCTCCCGTCGCGGTTCGCGAGGGCCACCATCGAGAAGAGGAGGCCAGCGCGATCCTCGGGGGAGTCCTGGAGGGCCGCGTAGTCCACCTCGGTCCGGCGGCGCGCAGACACGATCTCTCGCAGGCTCGCCTTCTCCGTCTCAGAGACCTCGGTGTTCTCGATGAGCTGGCCGATGAAGTCCACCTCTTCGGGAGCGACCTGTTGATCCGCGAGCATCAGGTTCGTCAGCACCCGCACCTTCGCGGCTTCGACGCGCCCGAGCGCGCTCGGCCCCGCGTCGACCACGACGCTCCCGGTGTCCGCGACGACGCCGTCGAGGTCCGCCTCGTCGACGTCGCCCCCATCGACGATCTCCTTGGAGAGCATCTCGCACGCGCGCTCGCCGAGCTTCTTCGTCGTGTACCGCGCCCACGCGGCCATCGCCGCCGCGCCCACGACCGGGAGCCACTTGCCGACCATCGACTTCAGGAGCTGCTGCGTGACCTTGCCCCCGAGCATCGCGACCACGCGCTGCATCACGCGGAGCGACGCGCGGCGCACGAGGAGCTTGCCGCCCTGCACGGCGATGAGGCTGCCGCCGCCGGAGCCCATCGAACTGAGCAGGATCCCGACGACGAGCTCGCTCCGTAGGTAGCGGTGCTGGCCGTACGCGACGCCGAGGTCGAAGATCATCTGCGTCTGGTTGCGGATGACCGCGAGGATCTCGGGCACCGCCGCGAGCATGCCCCACGGTCCGGGGACCAGGCCCGCTGCGCCCGCGATGACGCCGTTGGTGTTGGAGTAGCGGTTGATGATCGACTTCGCGTCGTCCCGCATCGGCACCTGCTGCGGGTTCTTGATGTAGTGAGCCTTGCGCTCGTCGATCACCTTCGCGAAGAGGTCGTTCAACCCGCCCGTGACCTTCTCCTGCAACTTGCTCTGCGCGTCGTTCCCCATCGTCAGACTCCTCGTAGACCGCCCCGTCGGCGAGGTCTCGGCGCGCGACTATGCACGAGGCTCGACGCTGGTCACCACGCCAACTGCGCTCATCGTGTCCGCAGGGGCAGCGCCTCCCACGCATGCAGCGGAGACACGGGCCGTCCCCTACTGGCGCTCCCCCTCGTAGCTCCACGAGAAGCGGCCGACGTCGCCGTCGAGCGAGTACCGGAACTCGATGCGCAGCGAGAGGTGCGTGCCCACGAGCGAGATCGTTCCGCTCGACACCGTGAGCGTCGCGCGCGGCAGGATCCTCTGCGACGTGCACATCGCGCCGGAAAGGATCCGCGTGGGCAGGCCGAACACCCCCTCGATCGTGGTGCAGCCAGAGTCGACCGCGACCCTGAACCCGAGCGCGGGCGCCTCCGTGATCGAGACGGGGTGCTGCGTGATCTCGGTGACGATGCCCTCGCTCGGCGGGAGGTCACTGATCCGCGTGGCGTTCGAAGTGCCGACGTAGTTGCCGAGCAGCGCGGTGTTCGGGTCGACGTAGCTTCGGGAGGCGTTGCAGATGCGCCCGGGGCTCGCTGGAAAGCAGTGCTCGTAGAGCACACCCACCCCGCTGGGATCGGTCGACTCCTGATACATGCGCCGCCCGTCGCTCGCGTACGCGCTGCGCGTGGGAGCGCAACACGGCTGCGCAGCGCCACAGCGTCCGCCAGGGCTGCTCTCGCAGGGAGCGAAACAGGCGAAGCTCCCCGCCGAGGTCTGCACGCACTGCTGCCCAGAAGGGCAGCCCCCGCAGAAGGATGAGGGTCCGCTCGGAGTGGTGGTGTCCGCCCCCTCCCCGCAGCCGAACACGAGCATCAGCACCACAACCCATGTATCGCACCCGGTTTTCTGGACACCAGCTTCGACTACGCCGCGATCCTCTCCTGATGGAGAGCGCGGGCTGCGTTCGGACTCTTGAACCCGTTCTTCTCGACGAGCCACTGGTCGTTGTACGTCGCGATGAAGTCGTTGACCGCGGCGCGTAGCTCCTCGACGTCGCGGAAGACGCGCCCGTAGATCACCTGCTCCTTGAGGGTGCGGTTGAAGCGTTCGGCCACGCCGTTGGTCTCCGGCTCGGCCACGTACCCGAAGCTCAGCTCCAGACCCCAGTAGCGCGCCTCGTTGCGGAAGTGCTCCGACGTGTACTGCGTGCCGTGGTCCAGCAGCAGCGACAGACCTCGCGCCGCGTCGCGGCCCACGCCTCGGCCGATCCGCTCGAGGCCCTGCTTGATTGGCTCCAGCGCCGCGAAGCGGTCGCCTCGCACGCTCACGTGGCAGCCCATCACCTCCGCGTTCCAGTGCTCCACCGCCGTGAAGATCCACACGTAACCGTTCTCCACCGTCGGCACGCGCAGCCCGTCGGTGCCCCACATCTCGTTCGGCCGGTCGGTCACGATCGTGCCCTCGTGCGTGCGCGCCTCACCCTTCACCGACCGATGCGGAGACAACAGCTGCGCCTCGCGCATCACCCGCAGCACCTGCCGCGCGAACACCGCGTGGCCCCCGACACGAAGGCGCGCGTGCACCTTGCGGTGACCCTCTCCGCGGAACGGAGACGCCTCCAGGTCCGCGC
>JAEYZO010000088.1 GCA_023428035.1 Pseudomonadota bacterium
GGGCTCGGAGTTGTGTATAAGAGACCGGTCGGGGCACGGGGTGGCGGGGCCGGCGCGACGGCCGCCGCACTCGACGCAGAGGCGAAGGGCCATGGGGTGCTCTCCCGCGGTGGGAGCGCCACGGTACCACCCCGGCGATGGGGGCTACAGCGAGAGGAAGAGCTTGGTGAGGAAGAAGTCGGCGATGAGCACGGAGATGGCCGAGGCCACCACGCTGCGGGTGGTCGAGCGGCCGACGCCCTCGGTGCCGCCGCGGGTCTGCATCCCGAAGTAGCAGCCGATGATGGCGATGGTGACGCCGAAGAAGGGCGCCTTGCCGAGGCCCGAGAGGAGGTCCTTCATGGTCACCGACTCGAGGGCGGTGCGGAAGAAGAAGCCGAAGGGCGTGCCGAACTGAGCCTTGGCCACCACCATCGCGCCGGTGAAGCCCACCACGTCGGCGAAGATCGACAGCACCGGGATGAGGATCACGCACGCGACGAGCCTCGGCACCACGAGCTTCTTGATGGGGTCGGCGCCCAGCGCTCGGATCGCGTCGATCTGCTCGGTCACCGCCATCGACCCGAGCTCAGCGGCCATGCCCGACCCGATGCGCGATCCCACCACGAGGGCCGTGAGCGAGGGGGCGAGCTCGCGGGTGATCGACAGGCCGATGACCCGGCCCACGTAGTCGGTCGCGCCGAAGCGCTCGAGGCCGAAGGCGAACTGCACGGTCATCACCATGCCGACGAAGACCGCGGTGATGAGCGCGATGGAGACCGACTTCACCCCCATCGACTCGAGCTGGTGCACCACCTCGCGGAACTCGAAGGGCCGCGCGGGGATGGCCTTGACCGTGTCCTTGAGCAGCAGGGCCATGCCGCCGATCTCGTCGAGGCCCGAGAGCACCCGCGTCGCGAGGCGGTTCTCGAAGGAGTGGTCGATGGGCTTGAGCTTCGGCCCCTCGGGCACCAGGGTGACCCTGCCCTCGGGCCGCGGGCGCTCGCTCGGCGTGGTCGGCCGCGCGTCGGAGCTCATCGCCGGTCCATCGGGCTGCGCGTGACGGCGAAGCCCCGGGCGAAGGCCGCGAAGTCGGCCTGGCCCCGCTCGAAGCGCCCTGGCGGCGCCGCGTAGCCCAGGTCGAACACGCAGCCGTCGCGCTTCATCACGTAGAGCTCCATCGTGCGGGGCACCCCGTCGAGGCTCGCCCGCACCACCACGTGCCGCGCCTCGCGCCGGTCGAAGGGGATGGTCTCTTCGGAGATCACCTCGCGCTGGGTGAAGCCGATGAGGAGGTGCTGCACCAGCGCGGGGAGGGGGGTGTCTTGCGAGCGCTCGCAGGTGTGGTCGACGTGGATGGTGCCCGCGGAGTCGGGGTCGAACCAGGCCACGTCGTTGCTCTCGACGTTGATCCGCCGCCAGCGCTCGGGCACCGGGCCGAAGGCGTAGCCCAGGTCGTCGCCCACGACGGTGTTGCCCCGCACCTCGACCCCGCCCCCGGCGCAGCCCGCCAGGGCCAGGCACAGCGCGGCGGCGCGCTTCGCGTTCCACATCGCTCCACGGGGGCGCTCGTTCACGGCGCGGGACACTACACCCGCCCGCCGCGCGGCGGCGACCCCCCGCCCGCTCGTCGCGACGACTCATTGACGCGCGAGAACGTCGGTCGATACGATCTTTGACGACCATGTCGACCCCCCCGTCGGGGCGCCTCGCCGAGATGCTCCTCGGCGAGAAGCTCATCACCGCCGACCAGCTCGAAGGCGCGTTGCATCGGGTGAAGGCTGAGGGCGTGCGGATCGAAGACGCGCTGGTGGAGGGCGGCGCCGTCGCCGAGGCCGACCTGTTGAAGTTCCTCGCGCGGCAGCACCGCACGCGCTTCGTCGCGACGGCCAAGCTGGCCCGCGCCGACGTCGACCGGGCCCTCCTCGAGATGGTGCCGCGACGTCTCGCCGAGGACTTCGGGGTGTTCCCGGTGCTCTTCGACCCGGCCACCGGCACCCTCTCGGTGGTGGCCACCGACGCGGGCAACCCCGAGGTCGCCCAGGCCGTGCAGTCGTCCTCCCACGCCCGCGAGGTGCGGGTCTACGTCGCCCGCCCCGCGGCGGTGCGCGCAGCGATCCAGAAGCACTACAACGGCGACCTCTACGCCTTCGCCCAGCTCGACGCGACGGGCCGGGAGCAGTACCTCTCGCTCCTCGACCTGTACGACCGGCAGAACGTCGGGGTGATGCAGGCCAACACCCCCGTCGCCTACGCGCCCTCCGAGCGCCGCGACCGGATGGTCAGCGACAAGGACTTCGCCCTCGCCCAGCCCTCGGCGCAGCAGGCCGCGGCGGGCGGCACCTCGAAGGCCAGCTTCATCGAGGCCGTGACCGTGCTGGTCTCGCTCTTGGAGAACAACCGCGGCGAGCTCCGCGGGCACTCGTCGCTGGTCGCGCGGTGGATGAAGAAGCTCGCCGAGCGCATCCGCCTCGCGCCCGAGGAGGTGAGCGCGCTCTGCGTCGCGGGGCTGTTGCACGACGTGGGCAAGAGCGCGACGTGGCACCTCACGGCGCTCAACGTGGCGGTCTTCGAGAACCACCGCAGCGCCGCGCAGAAGAGCTGGCAGACGCCCCTCAAGCTCTTCGAGGCCGTGCCGCTCGAGCCCACCACCGCGGCCACGCTGCACTCGATGTACGAGCGCTTCGACGGCCAGGGCTTCCCCGAGGGCCTCTCGGGCAAGGACATCCCCCTGGGCGCTCGGATGCTCGCGGTGGTCGACACCTACGCCGACCTCTCGCAGAACCCGAACAACCCCTACCGCCGGGTTCTCAGCCCCGCCGAGGCCTGCGACGTCCTCGACCGCCACCGGGGCACGGTCTTCGACCGGAACATCGTCGACCTGCTCCGGCAGACCGTGACGGGCGACGAGGTGCGGGCGCGGCTCCTCTCCGAGCGCACCGCCGTGCTCCTCATCGACCCCGACCCCGAAGAGAGCACCGTGCTGGAGCTTCGCCTCGTCGAGGAGGGCTTCGACGTGAGCGCCGCCCGCAGCGCCGACGAGGCCCTCGAGGCGCTGGCCCGCGGGGGCGTCGAGGTGGTGATCTCCGAGACCTCGATCGCGACGGCCTCGGGCTTCGACCTGCTGGCCCGGGTGCGGGCCACCCCGGGCACCGCGCGGGTGAGCTGGATGTTCCTCACCCGAGATGGACGTCGCGAGGCCGTGGCGCGGGCCTACGAGCTGGGGGTGTCGGACTACGTGCTCAAGCCCGCCTCGCCCGAGGTGCTCATCGCGAAGGTGCGGCAGGTGCTGGCGCAGCCCGCGGCGCGGGGGCCGGCCAAGGGCGTGTCGGGCTCGCTCTCGGAGCTGGCGCTCACCGACGTGGTGCAGGTGCTCGCGCAGGGGCGAAAGACCGGCCAGCTCGGGATCCGCAACGGGAGCGAGAAGGGCGAGGTGCACTTCATCGACGGCGCGGTGGTGAACGCGATGTGGGGGGCGCTCCGCGGGGAGGAGGCCTTCTACGCGATGCTGGGGCTGGCCGAGGGGGAGTTCGCGCTCGACGCGAGCTTCAAGCCGCCGGCGCGGGTGATCACCACGCCGGTCGAGGCGCTGATGCTCGAAGGGGTGCGCCGCCTCGACGAGTCGCGGCAGTAGCGGTG
>JAEYZO010000097.1 GCA_023428035.1 Pseudomonadota bacterium
GCCCCACCCCGCAGATCCCGCCGGAGCTCCTCGAGCAGATCCGCCGGATGCAGCAGCAGCAGCAGGCCGGCGGCGGACACTGACCGCTCGCCGCGCTACCGCGGGTTCAGCCCGAACCAGCCCTCGATCTCCGCGCAGCGCGTCGCCGTGAGGCCCGCGCTGTCGCGCACCGCGTCGCCGATCTCCAGGTAACGGTCTCCCGCGAGGTCATAGGCCGGCCACCGCGCCGCGCCCGCTCCGTTCGGGTCGCCCGTCGCCGCGAAGCGCGTCCAGTAGCCCATGGTGGCCGCCTCGACGGGGACGTCGGCCTCGGCGCGGGTGAAGAAGCCCGCGAAGTTGCCGAACACGTAGGGCAGCTCCGCGGTGTGGTACACGCCGAGCCCGAGCAGCGTGCCCGCGCGGTTCAAGCGCGTGAAGTGGTAGAGGAAGGTCCTCTGACCCGACGCGGCGTGGGCGCGGGCCTGGGCGCGGGCGGGGCACACGAAGACCGCGTCGCCCACGAAGGCCGAGAACGCCGCCTTGCGGCTGCGGTACATCGCCGGGGGGTAGAGCCGCAGCACGTCGTCGACGCGGTCGGGCAGGAGCGCGCGCACCGCCTCGCGGTAGGCCGCGTCGTCGTCGATGACCGCGGTGAGCGTGAAGGCCGTGCCCTCGTCGAGGTTCGCGCCCGTGACGAAGGGCACCCGCGCCGAGCGCCCCGCGAGGAAGCTCGCCCACGGCGCCTCGGTGATCGCTCGGCCGTCGATGTTCGGCTGCCACCGCGCGCCGAGCCGGTCGAGCTCGAAGCTCCTGGGCTCCGCGGCGAGCACCTCGGCGGCGCTCTTCGCGCGCAGGCACGCGGGTACGTCGTCGCGGTCGGCGCAGCCCGCGGTGGTGGCGAACTGACGCCCCAGCGAGTACGCGCTCTGCGGCTGCCCTGGGGTTGAGGGCCCGTCGAGCGGCGTCACGAGGAAGGAGCAGGGCCCGCTCTGGCTGATCGCGCGGTGGAAGAGCCCCGAGGAGAGCGGCGAGACCATGTGCAGGCAGATCGAGATGCCGCCGGCGCTCTCGCCGAAGATGGTGACGTTGTCGGGGTCTCCGCCGAAGGCCGCGGCGTTGTCGCGCACCCAGCGCAGCGCCGCCACCTGGTCGAGGAAGCCGTAGTTGCCCGACGACGGCGCCGCGGTCTCTTCAGCGCTGAGCGATGGGTGCGCGAGGAACCCGAGCTGACCGAGGCGGTACTGGAAGTTCACCAGCACGACCCCGCGCTCGGCGAGGCGCGCGCCGTCGTAGTCGACCGCGCCGACGGAGCCCGCGGTGAAGCCGCCCCCGTGCACGAAGACCATCACCGGGCGGCGGGCGGCGGGGCGGCCGACGTCGCCCGCGGCGGTCCAGACGTTGAGGGTGAGGCAGTCCTCGTCGGTGGGGACCGAGCCGAGGAGGAGCCCGGGGGCCTGGGGGCACGCGGGGCCCTTGCGGGTCGCGTCGCGAGGGCTCGTCCAGGGATCGTGGGCCTGCGGAGGGCACCACCGCAGCGCGCCCACCGGCGGGGCGACGTAGGGGATCCCGAGGAAGGCCGCGACGCCCCCCGTGGCGCTCCCGGTGATGGGGCCCGAGCTGGTCATCGCGCTCGCGGGCATGGTGGTCGGCCCGGCGTCGACGTCGACGTCTGTGACGGGCGCGTCTGTGATGGGAGCGTCGGTGACGGGAGCGTCGGTGGCGGGGGCGTCGCTCCCCGCGTCGGCGGCGACGGGCGCAGGGTCTGAGCCGCACGCGGGGGCGAGCAGCGCGAGGGGGAGCAGCAGCGTCGGTCGCATCGGCCCGCGTTCTCGCACGACACCCCGCGCCGTGGGAACGCCCGCGCGAAGCTGCGCGCCCGGCGCGTTTCGGGTATCGACCGGGGGGCGCGCATGGCAGGTCGTTCACGCAGCGTCCGCAGGCAGATCGTCGAGGGCTTCGCGACCCTCATCGTGGCCTTCGGCGTCGTGGTCGCGTGGTCGTTCTGGCAGCAGCGCGCCGCCGCCCGCTCGCTCCGGCTCGCCAACGAGGGCTACCTCCGACTCTCCGTGGAGCTCGCCACCACCCGCGCGAACCAGGGGATCCTCGTCACGCTCCTCGACCGCCTCCCCGACGAGCGCGACCGGGTGATCTCCCGCGCGTGGATCGCTCTCACCCGCCGCTCGCGCCGCCCGCGCCTCGCCCGCGCGCGGGAGCTCGTCAACGCGAGCCTCAGGGTCACCACCGACGTCGACGACCGCGCGCTCCTGCGCCGCGCCCGCGACGCGCTCACCCGGGTCGACGCGAGCTACGCCGACGACGAGCTCCTCTTCGACCTGCTGTTCCAGGCCCTCGCGGCGAACGACCGCGCCGCGGCGCTGCGCCTGAAGGAGACCCTCCTCGCGCGGGAGAACGACTCCGAGTACACGCTCTCTCGGTTGATGCGGGAGTTCCAGGGCCGCGTGCAGCGCCTCGCGGACCTCAGCGAGCGCCAGCAGGGCCGCTCGCTCCAGCTCATCGTGTTCGCGATGCTGGTGGCTGTGCTGGTGGGCGCCCTCACGGCGGCCCGCGCGCGCCGCGCCCTCGCGCCCCTCGAGGCCCTGCGCGACCGGGCCCGCGCCGTCGCCCGGGGAGACCTCTCGGCCGTCACCGTCGAGGCCCGCGACGACGAGATCGGCGAGCTCGCCGCGGAGTTCGAGCGCATGGTCGGCACGCTCTCGGCCCGCGACGAGATGCTGCGCCGGGCCAACGCCGAGCGGTTGCAGGCCGAGCGCCTCGCCGCCATCGGTCGCATGGCCGCGCACGTCACCCACGAGGTGCGGAACCCCCTCTCGTCGATGGCGCTCAACACCGAAATGCTCGCCGAGGAGGTGAGCGGCGCCGAGGCGGGGCGGCTCGTGGGGGCGATCCAGCGCGAGATCGACCGGCTCACGACCATCACCGAGGAGTACCTCCGCGTGGCGCGCCTGCCGCGGCCGCGCTTGGAGCCCGAGGACCTCGGCGACCTCGTGCAGGAGGCCGCGGGCTTCGTGCGGCGGGAGCTCGAGTCCGCGGGGGTGAGCCTCGAGGTCGAGGTCGAGCCCGCGCTCCCCACGGTGAGCGTCGACGAGGGGCAGATGCGGCAGGTGCTCTTGAACCTGTTGCGCAACGCCCGCGAGGCGATGGAGGCCGCGCAGAGCGAGGAGAGGAGGGTGCGGGTGCGCGCGGGCCGCGCGCCGCGGGGCGGGGTCGACGGGGTCGAGGTGGCGGTGAGCGACTCGGGGCCGGGCCTTCCCGAGGCTGCGAGGGAGCACCTCTTCGAGCTCTTCTTCACGACGAAGGAGCGGGGCACGGGGCTGGGCCTCCCCCTGAGCCGCGAGGTGGTGCTCGCGCACGGCGGCGAGATCACGGCGTCGCGGGCCCACGCCGACGAGGGGGGCGGCGCGCGCTTCGTGATATGGCTCCCCGTCACGACGGAGGCGAGCGATGCGGATCGACGGCCGGAGGGATGACGCGCTGCGGCCCGTCACGATCGAGACGGGCTTCAAGCGTCAGGCCGAGGGCAGCGCGCTCTACCGCGCGGGTAACACCGTGGTGCTCTGCGTCGCGAGCGTCGACGAGGGCGTGCGGGACTTCATGAAGGGCCGCGGCAAGGGCTGGGTCACCGCGGAGTACCAGATGCACCCGCGGGCGGGGGTGCGCCGCCAGGCCCGCGACGGCTTCAACGGTCGCCCGCTCTCGGGCCGCTCGCACGAGATCGCGCGGCTCATCGGCCGGTCGCTGCGCGCGAGCGTCGACGCGCGGGCGCTGGGGGAGCGCACCATCACGGTCGACTGTGACGTGATCGAGGCCGACGGGGGAACGCGCACCGCGAGCGTCACGGGGGCGATGGTGGCGCTGTGCATCGCCCTCTGCGGGATGCTCCGCCGCGGGATCATCACCGCCCCGCCGCTGGCGTCGCTGGTGGCCGCGACGAGCGCGGGGGTGGTGAACGGGCAGCGCATGCTCGACCTCTGCTACGACGAAGACAGCCGCGCGGAGATGGATCTCAACGTGGTGGCCGACGCGGGCGGCGGGGTGGTCGAGCTCCAGGCGACGGCCGAGGGCAGGGCCCTGTCGCGGGAGACCGTCGACGGCGTGGTGAGCCTCGCGCTCTCGGGCGTGGCGAGCTTGATCGAGAAGCAGCGAGAGGCGCTCGCCGCGGCGGGGGTCGACCTCGCGAGGCTGACCGCGCCTTCGCCGTGAAGTGGAGCTCTCGCGGGGCGCGGGGGTAACACCTCGCGCCATGAGAGCGCGATC
>JAEYZO010000121.1 GCA_023428035.1 Pseudomonadota bacterium
ACTGCGACGGCAACGCGAGCAACGGGTGCGAGGCCGACGTCAACAACAACGCCGCGCCGACCTGCGCGGCGGGCTCCTCCGCGATGGGTACGTGCAACACGGCCTACGGCGACTGCGACGGGAGCGCGGCGAACGGCTGCGAGGTGAACCTCGGCTCCGACCGCGCGAACTGCGGGGGCTGCGGCGTGGCCTGCGCCGCGGGGCAGGTCTGCTCCGGCGGGTCGTGCGTGGCGACCTGCGGGCTGGGCCTCACGAGCTGCTCCGGGGCCTGCGTCGACACGACCTACTCGCCCGAGCACTGCGGCGGCTGCGGGCGCGTGTGCGCGGCGGCGCCGGTGAACGGCGTGCGCTTCTGCGCGTCGGGCACCTGCGGAACCGCGTGCAGGCCGGGCTACGGCGACTGCGACGGCAACGCGAGCAACGGGTGCGAGGCCGACCTCAACGGCTCGGTCACCAGCTGCGGCCGCTGCGGGAGCGTGTGCCCGATCCCCCCTAACGCGAGCGCCACGTGCAGCGCGGGGAGCTGCGCCTTCGTCTGCGCGGCGGGCTACGGCGACTGCGACGGCAACGCGAGCAACGGGTGCGAGGCCGACGTCAACAACAACGCCGCGCACTGCGGCGCCTGCGGCCGCGCCTGCGCCGCCGGGCAGTCGTGCGTCGCGGGGACCTGCATGCTCACCGGCGGGTTCAGCACCGACTGGGTGCTCCAGACCGGCACCCGGATGCAGTACACCCGCTGCGCGTCGGTGACCGTGAGCGGGTCGAGCCGCACCTGCAACACGCCCGAGATCCGCTACGGCAACCTCACCGGCGGCGTGCCGTACCAGCACAGCGGCAACCAGTTCCCGACCTGGTGCACGCAGCTCGGGTTCCGCGCGTACGTGTCGGTCTCCTACGGCACCCGCGCCGACATCGCCGCGCCCCGCGGCCGCCTCTTCGGCTGCACCGGCTACGACGAGTCGGTGTGGCACTGGTGCGACTGGCAAGACGGCCACTGGTACAACGAGAGCCTCGACTACCACTCCGTCGACTCGACCGGGATCACCTCGGTCACCTGCACCTACTGACCCCCCACCGTTGAACCCCCGCCGCGCGGCGTGGTACGCGCGGCGACGATGAAGCTCGCCACCCTCCGCGCAGGGGGCCGCGACGGCTCCCTCGCCGTGGTCTCCTCCGACGGCGCCCGCCTCGCTCGCGCCGCCGGCGTCGCCCCCACCCTCCAGGCCGCCCTCGACGACTGGGAGCGCTGCGAGCCACTGCTCCGCGCCCTCTCGTCGGACATGGACGCCGGCCGCGTCACCTGCGAGCCCGTCGACCCCTCGGCCCTGCACGCGCCGCTGCCCCGCGCCTACGAGTGGGTCGACGGCTCGGCCTTCCTCAACCACGTGCGCCTCGTGCGAAAGGCCCGCGGCGCCGAGCCCCCGCCCACGCTCGAGACCGACCCGCTGGTCTACCAGGGCGGCTCGGGCGTGCTCCTCGCGCCGACGGAGCCCATCCGCGTCGCCGACCCCGCCTGGGGCCTCGATTTCGAGAGCGAGGTGGTGGTGATCCTCGGCGACACCCCCGCGGGCACCACCGCCGCCGACGCGCAGCGCTACGTGCGCCTCGTCACCCTCGCCAACGACGTCACCCTCCGCAACCTCGTGCCGAACGAGCTCGCCAAGGGCTTCGGGTTCTTCCAGTCGAAGCCCGCGACGGCCTTCGCGCCCTTCGCGGTCACCCCCGACGAGCTCGGCGACGCGTGGCGCGACGGGCGGCTCCACCTCGCGGTGCGCACCACGCTCAACGGCGAGCTCGTGGGCGACCCCCACGCGGGGCCCGAGATGCACTTCTCGTTCTACGACCTCATCGCGCACATCGCCCGGACTCGGGGCTTCACCGCGGGCACGCTCCTCGGGAGCGGCACGGTCTCGAACGAAGAGCGCGCCCGGGGCATCTCGTGCCTCGCCGAGCGCCGGATGATCGAGACCATCGACTCTGGAAAGCCCGCGACGTCGTTCCTGAAGCCCGGCGACCGGGTCACCATCGAGGCCCTCGACGCGCGAGGCCAGAGCGTCTTCGGCGGTATCGCGCAGGAGGTCGTCAGCCCGTGAAGCTCTACAACTACTGGCGCAGCTCGGCCTCGTACCGCGTGCGCGTCGGCCTTCACCGCAAGGGACTCGCGTACGAGTACGTGTCGGTGAACCTCCTCGCGGGGGGCGGCGAGCAGAAGAGCGAGGGCTACGTCGCGATGAACCCGATGGCGCAGGTGCCCACGCTGGAGCTCACCATTGACGGCCGGGTGCGCCACCTGACCCAGTCGCTCGCCATCCTCGAGGCCCTCGACGAGCTCTACCCCGACGCGCCGCTGCTCCCGAAGGACCCGTACCTCCGCGCGAAGGCCCGGCAGCTCGCCGAGGTGGTGAACTCGGGCATTCAGCCGCTGCAGAACACCGAGACGCAGCGCTACGTGCGCGAGGAGCTCAAGGGCGACGCGAAGGCGTGGACGGGCCACTGGATCCGCCGCGGGCTCTCGGCGCTGGAGGTGATGTCGCGCGAGACCGCGGGGCGCTTCCTCGTGGGCGATGACTTCACCCTGGCCGACGCGTGCCTCGTGCCGCAGATGTACGCCGCGCGGCGCTTCGGCGCCGACCCCGACGCGACGCCGACCCTCTCGGCCGTCGAGGAGCGCTGCCTCGCGTTACAGTTCGTTCAAGACGCGCACCCCGACCGTCAGCCCGACGCGGTGCGCTGAGCCGACACCCACTCCCTCCCCCAGACGGCGGCGGGCCCGCGACGCTCGCGAGAGGCAACAGCCATGAGCAAGGAATCACTGGGCATCAAGCGCCTCGAGGCGGTGCACTACTACGTCCACGACCTCGACCGGAGCCGGCGCTTCTACGTCGACCTCATGGACTTCGCCGAGGTCGGTCACTCCTCCGCCGACCTGGAGTCCCGCTCGGGGCAGCGCTCGGCGGTCTTCGCCGCGGGCGACTGCACCGTGCTCGTGAGCGCCCCCGTGCGCGAGGGGGGCCGCGCGTCGCGCTTCCTCAAGCGCCACCCCGACGGCATCGGCACCCTGGTCTTCGAGGTCGAGGACGTCGACCGCGCCTTCAAGCTCATCGAGTCTCGCGGCGGCACCCCCATCTGCGAGGTCGAGAGCCACGAAGACGACCGCGGCTCGATGCGCTTCTTCTCGGTGACCACCCCCTTCGGCGACACCACCTTCCGCTTCGTCGAGCGCAAGGGCTACGGCGCGCTCTTCCCGGGGATGGTCCCGAGCGAGGGGCCCTCGGGCTCGAACCGCCTGGGCTTCACGCACTTCGACCACATCACGTCGAACTTCCTCACGATGAGCCCCGCGCTCCTCTGGATGGAGCACGTCATGGGCCTGGAGAAGTTCTGGGAGGTGGAGTTCCACACCACCGACGTCTCCGAGAGCCAGTCGAAGGGCTCGGGGCTGAAGTCGCAGGTGATGTGGGACCCGGGCTCGGGCGTGCGCTTCGCCAACAACGAGCCGATGCGGCCCTTCTTCCGCGCGTCGCAGATCCACCTCTTCGTGGATGACCACCGCGGCGACGGGATCCAGCACGCGGCCATCGGCGTGAGGGACATCCTCTCGGCGGTGCGGGACCTCCGCGCCCGCGGGGTGGAGTTCATGCCCACGCCGGGGAGCTACTACGACATGCTCCCCACGCGCATCGAGCGCCTCGGCATCGGCCGCATCGACGAGGACATCGCCACCCTGCGCGAGCTCGAGGTCCTCGTCGACGGCGAGGGGCCCGGTCACTACCTCCTGCAGATCTTCTTGAAGGACGCGGCGAGCCTCTACCGCGAGCCCGACGCGGGGCCCTTCTTCTTCGAGATCATCCAGCGCAAGGGCGACGAGGGCTTCGGCGCGGGGAACTTCCGCGCGCTCTTCGAGAGCATCGAGCGCGAGCAGCAGTCCGCGGGGAGGGTGTAGCGCGATGATCGAGCGCGTCGTCGAGGGCGAGGTGCCGCGCAAGCACCACATCCAGCTCCGCGGCCCCGACGGCGCGCTGCGCCACGAGGAGTGCGTCACCCGCGACGGCTTCGAGGGCCCCTACACCATCGCGTACCACCTCAACCGCCCGCACGCGCAGCGCTTCGCCGACGTGCCCCACGGCGCCCCCGCCCCCGAGCGAGCCCCGCCGCGACGTCTCGCGAAGCGCCACTACCTCACGCAGTCGCTCGCCCCCGCGGGCGGCGCCCCCGTCGACGCGTGGCGCCCGCTGCTCTTCAACGACGACGTCACCGTGTCGGTGCTGCACCCCAGCGCCGAAGACCCCGTCTACGTCGTGAACGGCGACGCCGACACCCTGCTCTACGTCTTCAAGGGCGGCGGCACCGTGCGCACCATGCTCGGCGACCTGCGCTTCAACGAGGACGACTACGTGTGCGTGCCCCGCGGGATGCTCCACAGGATCATCCCCGACGCGGGGGAGCAGTACTGGCTCGGCTTCGAGACGTCGGCCTCGCTGCACATCCCGCGGCAGTGGCGCAACGAGGTGGGTCAGCTACGGATGGACGCGCCCTACTGCCACCGGGACTTTCGCCGCCCGACCTTCAAGGGCCCGATGGACGAGGGCATCCGAGAGACGGTGGTGAAGCGCGACGGCCGCTGGAGCGGCTTCACGCAGGAGCACTCCCCGCTCGACGTCGTGGGCTGGGACGGCACGGTCTACCCCTGGGCCTTCCCCATCCTGAACTTTCAGCCCCGCGCGGGGTTGGTGCACCTGCCTCCCACCTGGCACGGCACCTTCGCGTCGCGGGGGTTGCTCGTGTGCTCCTTCGTGCCTCGCGCGGTGGACTTCCACCCCGAGGCGATCCCCTGCCCCTACCCCCACGCCTCGAACGACTGCGACGAGATCCTCTTCTACTGCCGAGGGAACTTCACCTCGCGCCGCGGGGTGGGGCCCGGCAGCGTCTCGCACCACCCGATGGGCGTCCTGCACGGCCCGCACCCCGGCGCCTACGAAGCGAGCCTCGGTCACCGCGAGACCAACGAGCTCGCCGTGATGATGGACACCACCCGCCCGCTCACCCCCACACCCCTGGCGCTCACGGTCGAAGATCACGGCTACCAGGACAGCTTCGTGTAGAGGGTGTCGATGGCCCTCGCGCTGAACGCCGGCGTCCGCGTCGCGGGGCGCTTCGAGCTGGAGTCCCCCACGGGCGAGCTCGGCCTCGGCGACGTGTGGTCCGCCACCGACCGGGGAGGCCCCCTCGGCGCGGTGAGCGTCTCGCTCTTCGGCGCTGCCTCCCCCGACGGCCCCACCACCCGCGCCGCCTTCGACGAGACCGTCGCCCGCCTCCGCGCGATCAGCAACCCCGGCCTCGCCACCGCGCTCGCCGGGGGCGAGCACGACGGTCACCTCTGGCTCGCCACCGAGCGCCTCGAGGGCCGCACCCTGGCCAACTGGATCGAAGGCTGGAAGCAGATCGAGGCCCGGCCCACCTTCGGCGCCGTGCAGCGCATCGTCGACAAGCTCTGCACCACGCTCCAGTTCGCCCACGGCGCGAGCGGCGCCCCCGTGCTCCACCGCGGGATCAACCCGCGCTCGGTGCTGCTCCGTCGCACCGGACCCGGTCCGCACCTCGTGAAGCTCCTCGACCTCGGCGTCGCGCCCTTCGCCTTCGCCGAGGGCGGCGCCTCGCGCCAGTGGGCCTGGATGGCCCCGGAGCAGCTCCCCTCGCCCGGCGCGCCGCAGCGCTGGAACGAAGGCCCCACCGCCGACGTGTTCTCCCTCGCGGTGATCACCGTCGAGCTCCTCACCTGCACGCCGTTGCCCTCCCCCGACGGGCGCGAGACCTGGGCCACCCGCGCGCGGCAGCCCGGCGTCGACCTTGTCGCGGCCCTCGTCGCGCTCCGCCCCGATGTACCGCGCGCGGTGTGGGAGGTGCTCGGTCGCTCGCTCTCGTCGTCGCCGCGCGCGAGGCCGCAGAGCGTGCAGC
>JAEYZO010000150.1 GCA_023428035.1 Pseudomonadota bacterium
CGATGCTCCTGCGCGCGCACCCCGACGAGGTCGACGCGCTCCGGGCCTGGGTGTGCTCCGAGGCGGGCGCGGCCCTCGACGGCGCCCTCGTCGAGGTGGTGGCCGACGTCTCCATCGCGCGCGGAGACGTCTCCGTCGAGACCGACCGGGGCTCGGTCACCACGTCGCTCGCGCTCCGCCTCGCGGCGCTCCGCGCGGAGGCCGCTCGTGGAGGGTGACCCCCCCCTGGAGCGCCCGCGCCTCGCGCTCCCCCTCGCGCTCTTCGCCGCCACGGTGCTGAGCACCTTCTACGCGGGCGCGCAGATCGCCGCGGGCTGGGCCGCGGGGCCGCTGGGCGAAGCGCGCGACCCCACCGACGTCTTCTCCGCCGTCACGGCGCGGGGAGGGGGCTACGGCGCCGCCCTCGTCGCGCTCGCGCGGAGCCTCGCCGAGGGCTGGACCTTCGCCGCGCCGCTCCTCGCGATCCTCCTGGCGCACGAGTTCGGCCACTGGGTGATGGCCCGCAGGCACCGGGTCGAGGCGAGCCTGCCGATGTTCGTGCCCTTCCCGAACCTCTTCGGCACGATGGGCGCGGTGATCTCGATGCGCGGGCGCATCCGAACCCGCGACGCCCTGGTCGACATCGGCGCCGCGGGGCCCCTCGCGGGCCTCGCCGTGGCCCTCCCGGTGATGGCCCTGGGGCTCTCGCTCTCGCGCTTCGCGCCCGCGGCGCCGAAGCCCGGCATGACCCTCATCGAGGGCGACTCGATCCTCTACCTCGCGCTCAAGCGCCTCGTGCACGGCGCCCCGCCGCCCGGGCAGGAGCTCTGGCTCCACCCCGTCGCCCTCGCCGCCTGGGCGGGCTTCTTCGTCACCATGCTCAACCTCCTGCCCATCGGTCAGCTCGACGGGGGCCACGTCGCCTACGCCCTCTTCGGCCGTCGCCACGACCGATGGTCGCAGCACATCGTGAAGGCCCTCGCCGCGCTCGCCCTCGGGGTCGCCGCGTGGGTCGCCGTCTCCACGCCGCGAAAGCTCCTCGGCTTCGACGCCTTCACCCCGGCCACCATCTGGCTCGCGTGGGCGGTCTTCGCCCGGGTGGTCACCCGGCTCACGGGAGACGCCCACCCCCCCACCGACGAGGGCCCGCTCTCGCCCGCGCGACGCGTGGTCGCCGCGGTGACCCTCGCCGCGTTCGTGCTGCTCTTCATGCCCCTGCCCATGAGGGTCGGCTGAAGCCATGAAGATCTAACCTGTCTCCGCGATATTTCCCTGAGTACCGTGCCCGCGCCGCGGTCTTCGGCCCCGGGCGCGTGTACGGTCCCGTGGCGTGATGGAGAGGACCGAGTCCCACATCCTGATGGTCGACGACAGCGCCGACGATCAGGGCTTCGCCCGCGAAGCGCTCCGCCGCGTCGCTCCCGGGTGCGTGCTGCACGCGGTCGGCGACGGCTACGAGGCGGTCGAGTTCCTCCGTAGACGGGGGCGTTTCGCCTCGGCGCCGCGGCCCGACCTGATCCTGTGCGACCTGTACCTCCCGAGCATGAGCGGGGCGGAGCTCATCGCCGAGGTGAAGTCCGACCCGGGGCTCAAGCTCATCCCGCTGCTGGTGTTCACGGCCTCGCGCGACAAGGCTGACATCGCCGCGGCCTACGGGCTCAACGCCAACGGCGTGATGGTGAAGCCCGTGGGCGCCGAGGCCCTGGAGCGCGCGCTCGGGGCCGTGACTCGCTTCTGGCTGGAGTCCGCGCCGCTGCCCCCCGCGCTGGGCACCGCTCCAACGCCCCTGCCGGCGCCCGCGGGCCCGCGCGGCGAGGTCTCGGTGCTCCTCCTCGAGGACCACGAGAGCTACCGCGAGCTCCTCGCCTTCGCGCTGCGGGTCGACCGCGCGGAGCGCTTCCACGTCACGCAGGTCAGCAGCGTGGCCGACGCAGTGGGCGCGCTGCAGGCGCGCCGCTACGACGTGGTCCTCGCGGACCTGTCGCTGCCCGACGGAGACAAGCTCCAGGGGCTGGAGCGCCTGCGGACCGCGGCGCCTGACGTGCCCATCGTGGTGCTCACCAGCCTCGACGACGACGAGATCGCCATCAAGGCCCTGAAGCTCGGCGTGCAGGACTACCTCCGCAAGGGCGAGGTGCAGGGCCCCGAGGTGGCCCGCGCGCTGCGCTACGCCCTGGAGCGCCACCGGCTGGAGGGGCGGGTGCGCGACGCCGAGCGCCTCGCCGTCGTCGGCCGCCTCGCGACGGGCGTGGCGCTCGCCTTCAAAAACATGATTACCCTGGTGCGCACGGCCACCGCGGCGCTCCGCAGCGCGGTGGACGACGACGCGCTGCGCCTCCTCGACGACATCGAGATGGCCACCGAGCGGGCCGCGGCGCTGACCCGCCAGCTCACGTCGTTCTCGCGGCACCACGTACGCCTCACGGCGGCCCTCGACCTCAACGAGGTCGTGCAGGGCCTCGAGCGCCTCGTCGCGTGGACGGTCGGTCGCGGCGTGAAGGTCACCGTGGAGGCCCGCGACGCGAACCCCCGCGCCCTCATCGAGCGCAGCGTCGTGGAGCAGGCCCTGGTCAACCTCGTCGTCAACGCGCGCGACGCGATGCCCGACGGAGGCTCGCTCACCGTCGGCGTCGAGCGCGTGACCCTGAGCGCCGGCGACGCCGTCGCGCTGCACCCCGAGGCCCGGCCCGGGCGCTACGTTCGCCTCTGGGTCCGAGACACCGGCGAGGGCATCGCGCCCGAGGTGCTCCCTCGGATCTTCGAGCCCTTCTTCAGCACTCGGGGCCCGACGCGGGGCACCGGCCTGGGGCTGGTGATCGTGCGCAACGTCGCCGCGCAGCACCGCGGGTGGGTCACCGTCGACTCGACCGTCGGCGAGGGCACCACCTTCTCGATCTACCTGCCGCGCCTCGACGAGGGCTCGCCGCAGACTCCGCCGCCGCCTCCGGGGGCCGCCCCTCCCGACGACGTCGGTTGACACCCGCCGCGCCGCCGCGCGATGCACGTCGGCCATGCGCCTCACCGTCACCGCCTTCGCCGCGCTCGCGCTCTGCGCCGCGTGCAGCTCCACCACCGCGAACCAGCCGGGCACCACGCCCGCCCCCGCGGCCTCGAACGCCCCCGTGGCCTTCGGCTCCCTCGACGCCGCCCTCGCGGGCGCGCACCGCTCCGAGGCGAACCGCGCGCGAGACCCCCACCGGCACCCGCGCGAGACCCTCACCTTCTTCGGCGTGCAGCCCGGTCAGACCGTGATCGAGCTCTCCCCCGGCGGCGGCTGGTACACCGAGATCCTCGCGCCGCTGCTGCACGACTCGGGCACCCTCGTGGCGGCCATCCCCGCGGCCGACGGTCCGAGGGCGCGGTACCACAACCGCTTTCAAGAGTTCCTCCGCACGCGGCCCGACCTCTACGACCGCGTGCGCACGGTGACCCTCGAGCCCCCGGGCACCATCGACCTCGGCCCCGCCGACTCCGCCGACGTGGTGCTCACCTTCAGGAACCTCCACGGCTGGCAGAACGACAACGCCCTCGACGCGGTCTTCTCCGCGGCCTTCAGGGTGCTCAAGCCCGGCGGCGTCTTCGGCGTGGTGGAGCACCGCGCGGCGGAGGGCGCCGACCCGGCCACCAGCTCCCGCCAGGGATACCTCTCGCAGCCCTACGTGGTGCAGGTCGCCCAGCGCGCGGGATTCACCCTCGACGAGGCCTCCGAGGTGAACGCCAACCCCCGCGACACCCGCGACCACCCCGAGGGCGTGTGGACGCTCCCGCCCACGCTCCGCCTCGGCGACCGCGACCGCGAGCGCTACGTCGCCATCGGCGAGAGCGACCGCATGACCCTGCGCTTCCGCAAGCCCGCCGCCGCCGCGCCCGCCGCGCCCGCCGCGCCGTGAGCTGAGGGCCCCGCGGTGATCCTCTACGACGCGCTGACGCCCTGGTACCCCCTCCTCGACCCCGTCGAGGATCACCGCTCCGAGGCCGAGAGCTACCTCTCGGCCCTCCTTCGCGGCGTCGACGGAGACGCCGCCACGCTCCTCGACCTCGGCGCAGGGGCGGGCAACAACGCCTGGCACCTCAAGCGGCGTCTCCGCTGCGCGCTCACCGACCTCTCCGAGCCGATGCTCGCGCTCTCTCGCGCGCAGAACCCCGAGTGCGAGCACCTCGTCGGCGACATGCGCTCGCTCCGCCTCGGGCGCCTCTTCGACGCCGTGCTCGTGCACGACGCGGTCACGTACATGACCACCGAGGAGGAGCTCGCGGCCGTCGCGGCCACGGCCTTCGTGCACACCCGCCCCGGCGGCGCGGCGGTGTTCGCGCCCGACGACTACCGCGACGACTACGCGCCCTCGACGGAGATCATCGAGACCGACGACGGCGACCGGGCGCTGCGCTGTCTGGTCTGGTCGCACGACCCCGACCCGAGCGACACGACCACCCGCACCGAGTACGTGCTCGCGCTGCGCGAGGGCGAGGCCGTGACCGTGCACCACGACCGGCACGTCGAGGGGCTCTTCCCTCGGGCGACGTGGGAGCGGGTGCTGCGCGGCGCGGGCTACGCCGTGGAGTGGGTCGAGCGCGTCGACGAGGAGGCCACCGGCCAGGTGCTCCTCTGCCGCCGCCCCCGCTGACGTTCACCGTTGGCATCACGCGGCGCTTCTCGCATCGTGTCGCGGTGAACCCCCGCCCCGCCCTCGCGCTCTCGCTCGCGCTCCTCTCGTGCCGCGCCTCGACGCCCGCCACGCCGACCGCCCCCTCGGCGCAGGGCCCGCTGCTCGCGCCCTCGCACGCCGCGAGC
>JAEYZO010000177.1 GCA_023428035.1 Pseudomonadota bacterium
ACCCCACCCAGGGCGACCGCGCGGGCGGCGTCGCCTGGGTGCGCGTCACCGCCGACGGAGACCGCGGCGGCCGCGACGCCCCGCTGCCCTTCTCCACCGGGGGCGTGCCCTTCACCGTGCGCGTCGAGGTCTTCTCCCGCACCAACGCCCCGGTCTCGAACTTCAACGGCTGGGTGGCCCTGAGCGTCTCCCCCGGGCTCATCTCGGTGCGCGGCGCCGACACCCTCGGCAACTACGTGCGCCTCACCAACGGCGTCGCCGACAACGTCGAGGTGACCGTCTCCCGCGGCTACGGCGAGGCGCGCATCTGGGCCGAGGAGTCGGGCTACGTGCCGGTGTCTCCCACGCGCTCGCCCGACGCCCCCGCCTGCGCCGACGGCCTCGACAACGACGGCGACGGCTTCGTCGACTACCCCGCCGACCTCGGCTGCGCCGCGGCCAACGACGACACCGAGCGCGCGGGCTCCTACGCCGTCGGGGCCTCGGAGCCGATCTACTTCGACACCCCGCAGATCGCCGACGTGCAGGGCCGCGGCGCCCTCTCGCCCCTCGTCGACGAGCGCGTGACCGTCCGCGGCAGGCTCAACAGCGCGGCCCCCGACGCGACCGACCCGCGGCACCGGATCGTGGTCACGCAGATCAACAACTCGGGCTTCTTCGTCACCGACATCGACGACCAGAGCTGCATGGGGCGGCCCTGTTACAACAGCATCTACTCGTTCAACTTCCGCGCGCCCGACGGCATGCGGCCCTGCGACCTGCTCACCACGCTCACGGGCTCCGTCGCGGAGTTCGTGAACACCACGCAGTTCTCGCAGCCGGGCTACCAGGTGGGGCTCGCGTGGCGGCCCAACGACGCCGTCGCGGGGGAGTGCCTCATCCCCGACGCGGTGGTGATCGACGGCGCGACCCTCGCCGACGAGCCCGCGATGGAGCGGCTGGAGTCGAGCCTGGTGCGGGTGCGTGACGTCTCGCTCCCGACGGTGATGGGCCCGGGGCTCGCGCCCAACGGGATCCCGATGCCCGGGGCGACCAACTGCGACCGCAACAACGACGGTCGGATCAGCTTCGACGACGGGCCCGAGGAGCAGTGCGCCAACGCCTGCGCGGCGGACCGCAACTGCTCGGAGTGGAGCTCGTGGGCGCGCTACGGGCAGATCACCGCGACGCTCTCGGGGGCGGGGCCCACGCGGCGCATCGCGGTGTCGCCGCGCACCGTCGACCCGAACTTCGACCCGGAGAGCACCACGCCGCGCACGGCGACGGTGACGGGCACGCTCCAGCAGGTGGGGCCCAACTGGATCGTGAACCCGCGCTGCGGGGCGGACTTCGTGATCGCCGGCGACGGGCAGACGGTGTGCGAGCGCCCGAGGGACTGCTGCCTGCAGGAGCGCACCGAGCGCGAGGAGTAGCGACCCGGCGCGCGAGAGGGCGCGCGGCGGGCCGGAGAGTTGTTCAGTGAGGGGTCGCGGCGCGGTGAGCGCGGCGCGGCGCGAGACGGAGCGAAGGGGTCAGCGATGAAGCGTGTGTCGAAGACGGTGCTGGCGGTTGCCCTGGGCGCGGTGGCGCCCTCGGTCGCCGCGCAGCCGTTGAACCAGGGCGCGCAGCCGGTTCCGCCGGGGCAGCCGCCTCCCGCGGAGCAGCGGGTGCCCCCGACGGCGCCGGTGAACACGCCGCCCCCGGTGAGCTCCCCGCCGAGCGCGCAGCCGTCGATGAGCCCGGAGTTCACCCCGTCGCGGCAGCAGCCGCTGGTGAACCCCGGCGACCCGACGAGCCCCACGGCCATCTCTCCGCTGCAGAACCGCCCCCTCCCCCGAGAGGGCGCGGGGATGCACGACTTCATCGACACGCGCATCACGTGGACCTTCGGCGACGACGACATCCTCGCTTCGACGGGGCAGCGCGTGCCGGTGTCTCCCCTGCCCCGCATCGGCGACCGGCCGCAGTACCAGCTCTTCTTCGACGCGCTCAACAGCCGCTTCGCGGGCCGCGAGAACCTCACCCACCTCGCGATGTACGCCCGCGCGCCGGGCTTCATCCCGAGGCTCAACACCGAGGCGGCGCTGGTGCTCCGCTTCGACATCGGGCAGCTCACCTCGGGCTCGGGCAACCTCAACCAGGCCCTCTACGACGCCGGCACCTTCCTCCGCGTGGCGTACAACGTGAACCCCGGTCGGCCCCGCGACGAGGTCGCGGTGACCTTCTTCCCCTTCGACACCGACCGCTTCCGCCTGGGCTACCTCTGGGACCTCTCCTGGGGCGGCAACTCCATCTTCCCCCGCCGCGTGGGCCCCGCGCCGGGCGTGAGGGTCTCCCTCGACATCGGCGGCCTCTCCCTCTGGGCGGGCTTCAAGACCTCGGGCATCGTCGTGCCCCTCGAGGTCGTCACCGACTCCCGCGACATCGAGGTCGTGCGCGTCGAAGAGACCCAGTACGGCGTCCTCGGCGGCCTGGGCTACCGCGCCAACGACATGTTCCGCTTCGACATCTCGGGCGGGTGGTTCCAGCAGGGCCGCTTCGACCTGCCCGGCGTGCGCGGCCTGGGCGTGTACATCTTCGGCGCCTCGGCCCGCGCGGTGCTCTCCCAGGGCCTGCAGAGCGCGCAGTCCCTCGACATGCGGCTCTACCGCAACGACCCCACCGCCCCCTTCGTCGCCTTCGCGCCGGAGACCTACGCCCCGGGCCGCGTGCAGTGGGCCCTCTCGGCCGAGCTCACCGCGCAGGCGCAGAACCTCGCCGACGTCTCGAACCCGGGCCGCACCGCGATGCAGGGCGGCTTCGCGGGCGCGGCGCAGTTCCGGCTGAAGGCCGGGTACTTCGGCGCGGGGCTCACCGCCCTCTTCCGCGACGTGCCCTTCCTCCTGCGCGACGTGCCGAGCTTCATCCCCTACCAGACGATCCCCACCGACGCGACGGTGAACCCCGAGCTCTTCTTCGCGGGGCAGATCGACTACGCGCTCACCCGCGCGCACCTCACGCCGAGCCTCATCGTCGGCGTGCAGCTCCCGGCGACCTTCAGCTCCACGGTGCGCGAGGGCTCGCTCCTCTCGCAGCGCACCCTGGTGATCCGCCGCGCGGGCAACTTCTCGATCCTCCCCCCGGGCGAGAACGCCGTGCCCATCATCTCCGCGCGCGCGTCGCTCCGCTGGGACCTCTCGCGAATCATGGCCGGCATCATCTGGATCCAGTACGTCGCCGACCAGAACAGCACGCTCCTCCAGGTCGACTCCTCGGGCACCCGGCAGGTGCGGATCTTCCAGTCGGCCAACCAGCTCGGCTTCGGCATCACCGCCCAGGCGCGCTTCTAACCCTCGCCCACCGAGAGCGCCGCGAGCTTCGGGATGGCCTCCCGGGCCCGCGCCGCGAACTCGGGGTCTCGCTCGACGCCCACGCACTCGACCCCCACCGCGGTCGCGGCGGCGAGGGTCGAGCCCGAGCCCGCGAAGGGGTCGAGGAGGACCCCCTCCCCCGTCGGCAGGAGCATCCTCGCCATCGGCCGCAAGAACGATTGAGGCTTGGTGGTCGGGTGCCCGCCCAGCCGCCGCTCGGCGAGGGGCGTGCGCTCGGAGCGCAGCACGTCGGTCATCGGCGCGTCGACGCGCGGTCGACGCAGCGCGCCGGCCTTCCAGCGGTCGAGGTTCTGCGCGACGGTGAGGCCGCGCTCCAGGGGCTTGCGGAAGAGCAGCCAGGGCTCGTGCGCGCCGCGGGGCGTGACCATCACCTCGGGCCAGTCGCCCTCGGCGCCCTTGGGCCGGTCGCCGCCGCGCAGGCCCCGGTAGAGCCGCTGGAGGGTGCCCCGGTGCTCGAAGCCCGCGCGCTCCATCGCGAGC
>JAEYZO010000220.1 GCA_023428035.1 Pseudomonadota bacterium
GGAGCAGCCCCGCGGCGCCCTGCTCCTGCGCCCGCGCCGACGCGGGCACGACGGGCTCGAACAGGACCTCGGCGAAGAGGGCCCGCGCGTTGAAGCGCTCTTCTGGCGCCGCGGCCTCGCGCCAGAACTCCCGGCCGGTGAGCGTGGTGTACGCGATGAGGCCGAGGGGCCAGACGTCCACCGTGGGGCGCACGAGCTCACCGCGCGCGGACTGCTCCGGGGCCATCCACGCGAGGGTGCCTCCCGCGGTGGTGAGCTCCGCCGCGGTGCGCCCGGCGTCGACGACGCGCGCGATGCCGAAGTCGAGCACCTTCACCTCACGCGCGGCGCCCACCCGCTGCGGGGTCGAGAGGAAGATGTTGGCCGGCTTGAGGTCGAGGTGGAGCACCCCCGCGCGGTGCGCCGCGCCCAGCGCGTGGCCGAGCTGCTCGAAGACCCGCGCGGCCTCGTCGTGGCGCATCGGCCCCCCGCGCCGCAGGGCGCCCTCGAGGGTCTCCCCCGAGAGCAGCTCCATCAGCAGCCACGGGATGCCCGTCGCCGCGTCGACGCCCGTGTCGAAGACCTCGACGACGTGCGCGCTGCCGATCGAGGCCCCGACGCGAACCTCGCCCTCGAAGCGCCGCCGCTGCGCCGCGTCCTGCACGAGGTGCGGGTGCATGACCTTCAGCGCGCGACGTCGGTCGCTGCGCGCGTCGACCACCTCGAACACGGCCCCCATGCCCCCCGACGCCACCGGCCGCACCACACGGAAGCGCTCCGCGAACAGCGACCCCACCGTCAGCATGGGGCGACGCTACCACGGCCCCCGCGCCGCGATGTCGACCCCGCCCGCGATGGGGCGACTACGCGAGCCCGAGCGCCGCGAGCTGCGCGTCGAGCACCGACACCAGGGAAGCGCCGCCGCCGAGGGTCTTGTCCCAGACCACCGCGACGACGGAGCCCCCCACGCTCACCGAGCGCATCCGGGAGCCGTCCGGCACGCACTTCTGCAGGTCTTCCACGAGGCGCGACTCGATCACCCGGTCGCGGTCGAGGTCGAGCGCCACGAGCGAGACCCCGTCGCGCACGAGCACGCCGCGCCCGAGGCGCGCGCACTGCGCCGCGGGGAAGGGCTCGGCGCGCAGGTGCGCCCGCACCCCCGACGTCGAACAGGGACGACCGTACGGGTCCGCGGGGCCTCCGATGTTCGCCTCGTTGCTGCGGCGCCATTGGAGGTGGTCGACGTTCCATCGACCCCGCGCCCTCGCGGCGAGCTCGTCGTGGCGCGCCTCGCGCAGCGGCTTCGCGCGCGTGAACTCGGCCTCGATCGCGGCGTCGTCGCGAGGAGACGTCGCGCCGTCGCGGGCCCTCGGCCAGTCGATCGCGTACGCCCACCGCTCGTGACCCGTCACCCAGAGATGCCCGCCGGCCATCACGGAGGCGTAGCCCCACACGCCGTCGAGCGCGACGATCGGCGCCGACGCCCCCCACTCCCAGGCGCTCCAGGTCTTCTCGTAGGGGGGCGCGACGCAGAGGAAGAGCACGCTGTCGGGGCCTGGCACCACCGACTCGATCAAGCCCTTCACGGGGACGCGCCACGACTCCGCGGCGCCGGTCGCGATCTCGACGCGCCAGAGGGCGGAGTCCTCGGGCTTGAGGTTGACGGTCGAGCGCACGAAGAGGGTCGTTCCCGCGTCGTCGAAGACCAGCGCCGGGGCGGGTACGCCGGGCATGCCGTGGGAGAAGGTCCCGAAGCGGTCGAGCTCGACGCGGTGGAGCGCCTCGCCGGAGGGGAAGCTCCAGATCGTGATCACGGCGGCGTCGCCGGAGGTCTGCGCGAGGGTGGCCACCCGGTCGCCCTTCGGCGACCACGCGGCGTGGTCGGCCGGCGCGCCGGAGAGCGACGCAGACGTGAGCGCCTCGGCGCTGAGCGTGTCGAAGAGATGCGCCGCGCGACGTCGATCACCAGGGCGACGGCGCCGTCGGGCGACAGGACGACGTCGCGCGCCTGCTTCGTCGGGAGGTTGCTGCGCGCGCTCACGGCGGGGTGGAGCGCGAAGGGAGACTTCACGCGGGGCTTCTTCGGGGCAGCGGTCTTCGCCATGACGACGCGGAGTCTCGGCGCGCTCACGCGAAGGGCGCAAGGGCGAGACGCCGCGGGGTCACCCGCGCCGGGGCTCAGGCGCGGGCGGGGCGGGAGGCAGTGAAGGGCGAGAGCGGTCGAAGGGACGTCCGGTCGATCACCTGACGGCGCGCGGGCGCCGACGGGCGACACGAGGGTCGGAGGCTCGCGATCCTGCGCGTGGGCGCGGCCTGGGCCTCGACCGCGAGCGCGAGGAGCCACCGCGCCCAGAAGGCCGCGTCATCGCGGGAGAGCGGGAAGCGCTCGGTCGACGACATCGCCGCGCCGAAGCGCACGAGCAGGTCGCGGTGCCGATCTGGGACGGCCGTCGCGGGCAAGTCGGACAGGTGCAGGAGCCACGCGCGGGCGACCCTCACGCGCTGGGGCCCCGGCCCGGCGAGGATCGACAGGACCGCGTCGAAGCGCGAGGCGAGCTCAGGGGTCATCATCGCTCGCGAGGATGAACGGTCGCGGGGCACCGCGCGATCAGGGCTTGCCCTATCAGGGGATTCCCTGACCGCGGGGCTCCCTGAAGGGAAGGGCGCCCCGCCCTCGTCTCGGCGGAGCCGCTCCGCAACGGCGCGGTCGCCGTGCGCTACCCGCGCGAGCGCTGAGGGCCCGAGCGCGCTTGATCGCGCGACACCCCTCTGGCGCCCGCGCCGTGGTCCCCGCGTCGGGCAACGT
>JAEYZO010000250.1 GCA_023428035.1 Pseudomonadota bacterium
GGTTTCCTCGTCGCGCTGGCGGGTGTATGGAGCGCGCGCCGCCCGCCGCGTCGGAGTGAGGGCGAAGCGCGCGCACGGAGAGGAAAGCGATGACGGAGGAGATCCTGGTCCAGCGGGCGAAGACGACGAGGCCGCGTCCGGCGGAGGACGCGCTGGGCTTCGGGCGGCACTTCGCCGACCACATGTTCCTGCTGGACTGGGAGGGGACCCGCGGCTGGCACTCGCCCCGGGTGGTGCCCTACGCGCCCTTCAGCCTCGACCCCGCCGCCGCGGTGCTGCACTACGGCCAGGCCCTCTTTGAAGGGCTGAAGGCTCTGCGCGCGGTCGACGGCGCGGTGCGGCTCTTTCGCCCCGACCGCCACTGCGCCCGCATGGCCCACGGCGCCCCGCGGCTGTGCCTGCCCGCGCCCGACCCCGCGATGCTCCAGCGCGCGATCACCACCCTGGTGGGGGTCGACCGCGACTGGGTGCCTTCGTCCGAGGGCACGGCGCTCTACGTCCGCCCGACCCTCGTGGCGACCGAGCCCTTCCTCGGGGTGCGGCCCGCGGCGAAGTGCCTGCTCTTCGTGATCACCTCGCCGGTGGGGGCCTACTACGGCGGCTCGGGTCTCAAGCCCGTGAAGATCTGGGTCGAGACCTCGATGACCCGCGCGGCCCCCGGCGGGCTCGGGTCGGTGAAGGCCGGGGCGAACTACGCCGCGAGCCTCTACGCCGCGCACCGCGCGAAGAAGGAGGGCTACGACCAGGTGCTGTGGCTCGACGGCGCGCAGCACCAGAACGTCGAGGAGGTCGGCACGATGAACCTCTTCGCGCTCCTGGGAGACACCCTGGTCACGCCCGCGCTGGGTGACTCCGTGCTGGGCGGGATCACCCGCGAGAGCGTGATGGCCCTCGCCCGCGAGCGCGGGATGACGGTGGAGGAGCGCACGCTGCCCATCGCCGAGGTGATCGAGGCGCACCGCACCGGCGCGCTGAAGGAGGTCTTCGGCAGCGGCACCGCCGCGGTGGTGAGCCCGGTGGGAGAGCTCACCGTGGGCGGTCAGAAGCTGGTGGTGGGTGACGGGGGCGTCGGGCCGGTGGCGCTGTCGCTATACGAAGAGCTCACGGGCATCCAGCGGGGCACGCGCGACGACCGCCACGGGTGGATGGTGAAGGTGTAGCGGGGGGCGTCGGTTGCGCGGCGCCGCGTCCCTGATGGAGACTGAGACGCGATGAGCGACGCGGGGGATGACCTCTTCGGACTGGTGGGCCAGAAGCTGGCGGGGCGCTACCTCGTCGAGTCGGCGGTGGCCGAAGGCGGCTTCGGGGTGGTCTACCGCGGCACGCACGACACCCTGCAGAAGGCCATCGCGATCAAGGTGCTCAAGGTGCCCGACACCCTGAGCGAGAAGCTCCGCGGAGACTTCCTCGAGAGCTTCGCGCGCGAGGCGAGGTTGATCGCGAGCCTCGACCACCCGGCCATCGTGAAGGTGATCGACTTCGGGGCGTCACCGATGCCGCGCGGCGACGTCGCGCCGTGGATGGTGCTCGACTGGCTCTCGGGGCGCACCCTCGACGCCGAGCTCGACGAGCGGCGTGAGGCTGGCGGGCGCGGGCGCTCCCCCGCAGAGGCGCTGGAGCTGCTGCGCCCGGTGTTCGAGGCGCTCGCGGCGGCGCACGAGCTGGGTGTGGCCCACCGGGACATCAAGCCCGCGAACCTGATGATGGTGAGCGGGGCCGCGGGTCGGCGCGGCGTGCCCGTCGTGAAGCTGATGGATTTCGGCATCGCGAAGGTGATGTCGCCCGACGAGGGGCCGTCGCGGGGCGAGACGCAGACGAGCGCGGCCTTCATCGCCTACTCGCCGGAGTACGCCTCTCCCGAGCAGGTCAGCCGTATGCGCTCGGGCCCGTGGACCGACGTGCACGCGATGGGGCTGGTGCTCACCGCGGTGCTCTGCGACCAGAGGCCCTACCGCTACGACGACGCGATGGAGCTTCAGCTCGCGGTGCTCGCGGCGCAGCGGCCGACGCCGGGCGCGCTGGGGGTGAACGTCGGCGCGTGGGAGCCGGTGATCGCGAAGGCGCTCTCGCTGCGGCCCAACGAGCGGTACCAGGACTGCGGGGCGTTCCTCACGGCGCTGGAGGAGGCGCTGCCCAGGGCGCGGCGGCCGTCGGTCGAGGGCTTCGTGGTCGCCGACACGGTGAAGCACGTGGGGCCACCGTCGGTGCCCGACGCGCACGCGCGGCCGTCGTCTCCATCGAGCGGGACGCTCCCCGTCGGGCAGCCCGGCGCGTCGGGCACGCTGCCGATGGCGGCGACGGAGCGGGGGTCGGGGGTCGATACGTTCTCGCCCTCGGTGAACACCGCGCCAGCGAGGGAGACTCCCCGCGCGAAGCGGTGGCCCGTGGTCGTGGGAGGGCTCTGCCTCGGGGCGCTGCTCGTCGTCGGAGGCGCGGTGGCCCTAGGGGGCAACGGCGACCGCCAACCCGCTCCCGCGTCACCGAGGGCGGCCGCGCGACCGCCGCCCGCCCCGCGCGTGGCTGTGC
>JAEYZO010000272.1 GCA_023428035.1 Pseudomonadota bacterium
GCGTCAGGCGCTGCAGGCGATGGCGCTCGACCCCGGGCAGCGCGACGCGAGGGAGGCCTTCGCGCGGCTGTTGAACGAGGTCCCCGACCCGCTCCCAGAGCCGGTGGCGCGCGCGTACGAGTCCGCGGTCGACGACGCGCGGCGCGAGGGGATCCGCGTCGGGACCCGCGCGTGGATCATCTGGGCCGCGACGACGCCGATGCTCGTGTACCTCGGCATGCGCTCGGCGTGGGTGATGGTGGTCGCGCTCTCGGCCTGCGGGCTGGGCGCCCTGTACTCGCTGTGGCTCTCGCGGCAGCCCACGCTCCGCGAGTGGGCCACGATCCTCTACGGGGTGACCTTCGCGGTGTTCACCGCCCTGCTCTCGGGGTGGCTCGGCCCCTTCGTGCTGGTGCCCACGGCGGCGACGGCGGTGCTGCAGTTCGGCGTGGGCTACGGGCGGCGGCGGGAGCGCCTCGTTCTGGTCGCGCTCGCGGTGGCCGCGGTCGCGGTGCCCTTCGTGCTGGAGGTGTGCGGGGTGCTCCCGCGCTCGTACCGCTTCGTGCCCGAGGGGGTGCTGTTCGTGCCGCGGGCGATGGAGCTCAAGCCCGCGCGCACCACGGTGGCGCTCTTGTGGACCTCGCTGACGTACATCGCCGCGCCCGCGCTGTACCTGGGGTGGATGCGCGACGCGCTGAGCGTCGCGGAGAAGCGACGGGCGCTGCAGGCGTGGCAGTTGGAGCAGCTGGACGCCGACGCGCGGTGACGCGGGGGGAGGGCTACGCGGCGTTGCTCTGCGCGAGGAGGGCCTGGATGGCCTTGCGGACTCTCGGCGAAGTGAGGATCACCTGGAGCGCAGCGACGAACGACGCCTCATCGACGCAGAGGTTCTTGGCCTCGTTCTCCTCTTCGGGTGAATGCTCCTCCGCAGGAAACTCCTCAGCGAACAATCGGAGCGGATACATCGTCAGCGGCTGCAGCGCCTGAAGCACGCAGTACTGGTAGCCGTTCAGAGCGGGCACGACGATCATTAGCTCTAGCAGGAGCTTCTGGCGCGCCTCGTAGTTCGTGCGGACCTCACCTCTGAGAACCCCTCTGGTCATTTCCGTGAGGAGCGACGCCTGCTCCCGAAGGATCACCAACGGAGTCCTCACGTTCTCTACCTCAGGCAGCTCTCCCCAGAGGTTCTTCGTCATGTCGCGTTGACCTCCATCTCCGAACCACGGTCCATGTCGAGCGAGAAGACCAGCGGCAGGTGGTCGGACCCGATCCTGGTGTCGGGCGTCCCATCGTGCCGCAGAAGCGAGACGTCGCCCACCTTCACCAGCACCGCAAGCGAGGTCGCGTCGAAGTACGGCAGGAGCGCGGGGCGCAGGAGCACCTGGTCGAAGGTGTGCCAGAAGAGCGAGAAGGGCGACGAGCGCTCGGAGAAGTACGTCCCGGGAGGGCCGGCGCTGTCATCGCCGAGGCGGCTCCACATCGGGTTGTAGAAGAAGTCTCGCGCGACGCCCTGCACGACCCTCGCCCCGCGGAGCGCGACGCGGCGGTCCATCACCGCCTGGAGGCCCTCGCTGCCGACGACCCCTCGCTCGAAGGGGTTCATGTTCAGGTCCCCGACCACGACCGTGCGGGCGTGCCCCTCACGCTTCTCCTCGTCACGGATCGTCCACGCGAGGCGATGCGCGAGGTCGGCTTGATCGTCGTCGCTCTGGAACATCTTGCTCGCGAGGTGCGCGCACACCAGGAGGAACGAGGGGCCGAGCAGCGACCGCACTCGACGCACGGACACCTAGGCGTCGTCCATCACCGGCTCGACCCAACCGTTCGGGAGCCGCGAGAGGATGAGCAGACGGTTCGGCGCGCCGTTCACCACGCCGAACATCCGGGATCGTCCTTCGTTCAGCGCGACGAGGAGCGGGACGACCTCGATCGCGCACTCCGCGAGCACGAGGATGTCGGCGTCGTGCTCGTGCGCCGCCGCGGCCACGAGCGCCGCGATCTCCCGCTTCCCGAGGTTCCAGAACAAGACGCGCGTCACCGCCGCGGACCCTACTGCCCCTCCTCCTCGGCCGCCTTGGCGCGCTTCGCCTCCTCGGCCTTCTTCCACGACTCCCTCGCGCGCTTCGCCTGGCCCTTGCCCTTCGCGATGCGCGCGGCGTGGTCGCCGTCGCAGCGCATCAGCGCGGGCCACTGGTTCACGACCCCGGGGCGGATCCGGTTGGCGAATTGAACCGCCTGCGCCGTGTCCTTCACCCGCTCCTTCGCGTCGGAGCGAGCGACCACGAGCTGCGAGAGCACCACTCCCCGGAGGTCGTCGAGGTGACGCAACACCGCTGAGAGTGCCTGGATGCGGTCCCTCAGCGCCGCGGCGTCGTCGTTGTCCGGCGCGAGGGGACCGCAGGTCTCTCGGAGGAGTTCGGTCTGCGAAGCGATTTCGGCGAGGGCCGCCTCGAGCACCGCATGGCCGTTCTTCGGCACCCACGTGATCCTCGACGAGTGCTCCGCCGGGTCGAGCGCCAGGACGCCGCGAGGGCCCTCGGGCAGCTCGTCGACGGTGATGTGCACCGAGCCGCGGATCCTGGCGATCACGTCGTGGTCCGCCGCGATGGACCGAGGGGGCTCGGGCGAGAGGGAAATCAGTGGCTTCCGGTCGTCGTTCTTCATGGGAGTGCTCCGGTCGAAGGGGGCGCCACTACGGCGCGCGCCCCCCTCTTCGGGGCGTCGCGGAGGAGGTTGCGCGCCTCGTGACGAATTCCGACGGGGGTCACGAAACACCGTGAAATCATGCAGTTCGATCGCGTGCACCCCCGCGGAGGGACGGCCGCTCCCCCCGGAGGGAGTGCGGAGATCTCCCGAGGGGGACGGCGGCATCTGCCAGAGGGGTCGTGGTGATCGGGGGCGGGTAGTCGCGGCGACCCTGCCGGAGGAATCGCGATGTCCCCGCGGGGGAGATCGCGGCAACCCCCTGGAGGGAGTGCGTCCTACCCCCTCCAGGGGGTGTGTACCCCCCCGAGGGGGTATGGCCGACCTGGGTCGGGGGGTGTCGCCGACCGGGGGCGGACACGTGGCCGACGCACCGCGACCTCGCGGAGCAGTCGCTCCGCGCTGGGTACATCTCTCCCACGGAGTGAGCACTCTCCCCCCGGCGACACGCCCTCCACGCGGCGCCTACCATCGCCCCATGGGTCACCGACGTCTCCTCGCGTGGTGCGCGGGCGCGCTCCTCGCCTCGTGCTCGGGTGACACCGTCACCAGCGCGGTGATCGATGGCCCCGGGGGCTCCCCCGACGCGAGCACCGACCGACCCTCCGCCACGCTCCCCGACGGCGCGGTGGTGCCCCTCGACGCGACACCCGACATGGACGTCGTGGGTGTCCCCGCCGTGAAGGACGGCTCCACCCCCGCCGAGGACGACACGCCCCCGCCCTGGCCCGACCTCCCGGTGCCCTCGTCCGACACGGGCACGCCCGTCTCCCCCGCGCCTCCCCAACCCATGCCCCGCGCGCAGCCCGACCCCTGCGCGACGCTCCGACCCACGATCCGCGGCACCGACGGGCCCGACACCCTCCACGGCACGCCCGGCGACGACGTCATCTTCGGCGGCGACGGCGACGACGTGATCGCCGGCGGAGGCGGCGACGACATCATCTGCGGCGGCAACGGCGAGGACCGCATCGACGGCGGCGCCGGCGCCGACTACATCGACGGCGGCGCCCACAACGACGTCCTCACGGGCGGCAGCGGCCCCGACGTGATCCACGGCCGCGCGGGGAGCGACCTGATCCGCGGCGGCGAAGGCAACGACGCGCTCTTCGGAGACCTCCTCGACGACGACCTCTACGGCGACGCGGGCGACGACGTGCTCATCGGCGGCCACGGCACCGACTTCCTCCACGGGGGCACCGGCGACGACTGGCTCCGCGGAGACACCGGCCACGACGACTTCGTCGGCGGCGAGGGCGCCGACGTCGTGAGCTTCACCACCGCCTCTCCGCCCGGGCAGAACCTCTCGGAGAACTCCCCGGGCCCCGAGGGCGTCATCGTCGACCTCACGGCGCGCCTCACCCGCGAAGACGTCGCGTGGGAGCACCTCGCCGACCACCGCCTCTCCGCCGCGGAGATCTCCCGCGCGGGCGTCGCGAGCGGAGACGGCGTGCGCGAAGCCCTCCTCGGCGTCGAGGGCGTCGTCGGCTCGCACTTCGACGACGTGCTCATCGCGTCGGCGCCCCACCAGCGCCTCTACGGCGTCTATGGGAACGACACCCTCCGCGGCCCCGCGGGCGCCGCCCTCGACGGAGGCCCCGGCGCCGACACCTGCAACGGCTCGCGGTGTGACGCCGCGGGTGAGCCCCCCGGACGCGGGAGCTCGCCGATCATCTTCGTCGACGGCAACGCGCGCGACACGGGCGTGGGGGTGCTCGGGGGCGCGGCCTCCGACGCCTTCACGGTGATCGTCGGAGACGGCACCGCGGTGGTGTCTTCGAGCGGGAGCGAGCTCACGCCGGGCACGGGCTGCGCGTGGATCGACCCGAGCATCCACGCCGTGGTGACCTGCGCCTTCGCGACGTCACCGCGCTACCTCGTGGGCTACGGCGGCGCGGGCGACGACCGCTTCACGCTGGTGGGGGGAGCTCCGCGCGACATGACCTCGCACGTGAGCGGCGGAGACGGCGACGACACCCTGGTGGGCGGCGAGGGCGAGGATGTCTTCTTCACGGGCCCCACGGGGAGGGACTCGCTCTTCGGCAACGGCGGAGACGACGCGCTCTTGAGCGAGAGCCCGGCGATGAACCCCACGACCCGCGGCGAGGCCTACGCGGGCGGTGGTGATCGCCTCGACGGCGGGGAGGGCAACGACCAGCTCGTGTCGGACTACCCCTGCGGCGCGCACAGCTTCGTGGGAGGCCCAGGCATCGACATCGCGGGCTTTCGTCGGAGCACGGGGTCGCGGCCTCCGTACTACGGCATCAGCGCGCAGCTCGGCGGCCCCGCGGAGGTGGAGCAGATGTTCCACGGGCAGGCCTTCAACCCCGAGCGCTGCGCGAGGGTTCCGTGGGCGACCAGCCTCGCGGGGGACCTCGAGGTGCTGGAGGGCGCCGACGGCGACGACAACCTCTTCGGCAACGACAACAACAACGTCATCTGGGGCTGGGGCGGAGACGACACGCTGGTGGGCTACGGCGGCAACGACGTGCTCGCGGGGCACCTCGGGCGAGACGAGCTCTTCGGGGGAGACGGGCGCGACACGCTCCTCGGGGGCGGCGGCTTCGACCGACTCCACGCGCGCGACGGGGCGGCCGACGCGAGGCTCGACTGCGGGAGCGACCGTGGGAGGCTGGAGACCCGCGACGACAGCGACCCCCCGGGGAGCGGGTGCGATTGAAGGGCGAGAACTTTCGTCCAAGGCAGCGGCGGGGCTATGGGCCACCGCGAGGAGGAGAGAGCCATGTACGTCGACGGGTATGTCGTCGCGGTGAAGACCGCGAAGAAGGATGAGTACATCGCCGTCGCCCGCCTGGCCGCGCAGGTCTTCAAGGACCACGGCGCGCTCACGGTGGTGGAGTGCTGGGGCGACGACGTGCCCTACGGCAAGCTCACGTCCTTCCCTCGGGCGGTGCAGCTCGAGGAGGACGAGGCGGTGGTCTTCTCGTGGATCACCTACCCCGACAAGGCTACCCGCGACGCGTGCATGAAGAAGTCCATGGAGGACCCGCGCATGAAGCACGAAGACATGCCCTTCGACAGCAAGCGCATGATCTTCGGAGGCTTCGAGTCGATCGTCGAGGCCTGACCCTCAGCCCAGCGCCGACTCGATCGCGCCCACCAGGGCCGACGCGCGCTCCTGGTCACCCGCGCCGAGCCGACCCTCACGGTCGCAGCGCGAGCGCAGGGCCCTCACCTGGCTCAGCGCGCCCTCTGCGAGGGGGGAGTACTCCCGCAGCGGGTCGAGGATCGCCGCCATCGCGTCGAGGGTCGACGCGTCGTCCCTGCCGTCGCGCAGGAACTCCACCCTCCCCTCGGGCCGCGCGCACTGGTCGCGCACGAAGACGTCGAGCCAGTCGGCCACCGTCGCGAGGCGCTCCCAGTCGAGCCGGTCGGGGGTGTCCCGCGGCGTGTGGTAGGTCGACGAGCGCGAGCCCGTCAGCAGCGTGAAGGGCACCCCCGCCTCCCAGAACGCGAGGTGGTCCGACAAGGGCGGGATCACCTCGGCGTCGAGACGTCTCGCGGTGAGCCCCGGCGCCGCGGCGGAGATCGCGTCGACCCTCGCCGAGGTCCCCGCGCTCCTCTCGGCGCCCAGCACGAAGACCGTGTCGCGCACGCTCGACGGCAAGCCCTCGGGGCCGATGCCGTGCCCGAGGAGCTCCATCGCCAGCATCATGTCGACCTTGTCGAGGGCCACGGTGGGGTGCGCGACCCAGTGCTGCGAGCCCATCGACCCGCTGTGGAAATACGGCGGCTCCTCTCCGTCGAAGGCCGCGAAGATCACCCCTCGCCCGTCGGGCCTGCGAGCCGCCAGCGACCGCGCCACCGCCACCAGCACGCCCACCGAGGCGGCGTTGTCGTCGGCGCCGCGGTAGACCTCCCCGCCCATCACCCCGAGGTGGTCGTAGTGCGCACCGACCACGACCCAGCGGTCGATGTCTCCAGGGATCGTCGCGAGCACGTTGGCGCCGCCGCAGCCCGGCGCGGGCTGCTCCACCGGGTCGAGGCCCCCGGCGCGGAGGGCTTCGATGACGAGCGAGCGCGCGCGCAGCCCCCCGGGCGTACCCGGTCGGCGCCCGGCGCAGGCGTCGTCACAGAGGGCTTCGACCAGGGCGCGGGAGGGCTCCATGGGGTGATCGTCTCACTGACACGCGGGCGCCGGGTCGGGGCAGCTGCCGTCGGCGTTCATCGTCGGGCTCTGGTGGCAGGGCGCGTTGAACGCGGCGAAGTCGTTGCCCAGCGACGGGTCCGCGAAGTTCACCGGCGCGCCGCGCCAGTGACGGACGATCGCGGCGGTGTCGGGGCCTCCGTTCACGAATCGCGCGTGGTCGATCAGCGAGGGCTGCGGCGCCGCCTCGACCGCCACGAAGCCCGAGTCGCTGTTGTCTCCCGCCCAGTCGCAGAACTGCGACGACCCCCAGGGGGAGCCCGCGCTCTGGATCGTCACGTAGCGCAGCCGCGAGGCCGAGCGGTTGAAGCGCGGGCCGAAATACACCCCGTGCCACTGCCCCGGCGAGGCGTCGTTGCCCGCGGGCTTGAGGGTGACGCGCCCGTCGTCGGAGCCCCCGTCGATCACCAGCCCTCCCTCGGCGTCGTAGCCCACGCTGATGCCGGCGTTGCGCCCCATGAGGAGCGTCACGCCCGCGGCGATGGTGAGGATCGGCCCCGTCGGGCCGTCGACGCGCACGTCGAGGTCGTCGGCGATGTGGTAGGGCACGCCGAGGTTCGCCCAGGTCGCCGTGTTGCGGAGGGTGTGCGTGTCGCTGCCGGGCCCCGCCTCCGCGATGAAGACCTCGTCGACGGCGTTGCCGGTGTAGCGGCCCGCGGGCAGCGAGGCGACGGAGGGCGCGCGCTGCACGTACACCGCTCCGGAGAGCGACGCGCCCTCGGAGGTGGTGCCCGTGACGGTCACGTCGGAGGAGCCGGGCGCGAAGCGGCCTCCGTCACGGAGCGCGACGCCGAAGCCGAGGTTGGCGCGCGCGGTGAGGTGGTCGACGTGGAGGCCCGGGAAGGTCACCGCGAGGCCCGCGTGCCCGCCGCTCCAGTCGTGGCCGCCGTGCTCGATCACCACGTGCGAGAGCCGCGACGCGCGGCGGACGCTCTCCGCGAACCACAGGCCGTTCCAGTCTCCGGCCTGGGGCTGCGGGTTGTTCGACCCGAAGCGGATCGGGTGCTCCGCGTCTCCCGCGGCCACGAGCGCGCCGCCGTTCTCCACGGTGAGCCCGCTGCCCGCGCCGACGAGCACCACCGCGCAGGGCTCGACCGTGAGGGTCTTGCCGTCGAGCACGCGGAACCCGTGGGGCAGCCGGTGGGGAGAGCCGGCGAGGTCCCAGGTCTCGTCGCGCTGGAGCTCGGTCTTGTGCACGGTGCCCGGCAGGAGCGCCGAGTTCGCGGTGGTCGCGGGGCAGCCCGTGGCGCGGCTCGGCGCGGGGGTCTCGACGCTCGACTCGGGCGACGCCGGGCCCTCGGGCGCGGGGGCGCTGCCGTTCGTCGGGGTCGTGTTGTTCGAGGAGTCGCCGCCCCCGGTGAGCCCGCGCACCAGGGCCATCACCTTCGAGCACCCCGTCGAGCCCGAGAGCACCGACACCGCCAGGAGACACACCGTCGCGCGCTTCATCTCCATACACCTCTCCGTTGAGCCGGCGCGGATTCTGGACACGGCTACGGGGGTCGCCTCAAGGGCCATGAACTCCTCGCTCTCGGCGGCGTAGATCACTTTCTTCGGGGGTCGCGAGAACCTCTCGGCGCGGGCGCTGTCGTGACTCATCGCGACGGCGCCGAGGGCCCCGAGTGACGGAGCCCCGCGCCGCGGAGGAGGGCGTTCACGCCATGATGGAGCACTTTCGTGAGGGCGGTTGGGGGATGTTCCCGACCCTGTTCTTCGGCCTGATCCTGCTGGGCGTCGCGGCGCGCTACGCCGCCCGGCCCGAGAGGCGCTACGTGCCCCTGCTGCTCGGCGCGGGCATGGTGACCCTCTCCAGCGGCGCCCTGGGCTTCGTCACCGGGGTCATCACCACCTTCCGCTACATCGGCCAGGTGGGGCCCGACCGCCGCTACCTCGCGATCATCGGCGTGGGCGAGTCGCTGGAGAACGTCGCCTTCGCGCTGATCTTCGTCGTGCTCGCCTCCCTCGCCGCGTCGGTGGGCGCCTTCCGCATCGCGCGCGGCTCCTACACCCCCGCCGCCGCGAGCTGAGCCCTCACAGCCCCAGCGCCGCTCGCAGCGCGTCGGGGCTCATCCCCGGCGAGCCCTCCCTCCGCGCCTCGGCCTCGCGAACCAGCGCGACCAGCCCGCGGTTCAAGGGCGCGTCCCTGCCGTGCTTCTCCGCGAGGCGCACGACCTCACCGTTCAGCCACTCGACCTCGGTGTCGCGACGTCGCTCGAGGTCCTCCCACATCGACGAGCGCGCCTCGGGGTCGACCTTCAACTGCGCGCTGGCGAGCAGCTTGAACACCGGCGTCGGCGTCGCGAGGAGCAGCGGGAAGAGCTGCGGCGGCAGCGGGCCCACCCGCGCCGTGCGCACCCCCGCGGCGCGCATCACCCCGAGGGCCTCGGCCATCACCGCGCGGATCACCGAGCGATACCCCGGCGACGCGAGGAGCGTCACCGTCGACGCCCCCGAGAGCGCGCTCACGGCGTTGTTCAGGTTCATCACCAGCTTCGACCACTGCCGCGCTCGGATGTCGTCGGCCACCTCGACCTCGAAGCCCGCGGCGCGCAGGGCCGTGACCAGCGGGGCGAGCGCGCGGTGCCGCGACGACTCGATCACCAGCGGCCCGCTCGTCGCCTGGCGGAACACCCCCTCGCCCATCGAGCGCACGTTGAAGCCGACGATGCCTCCGAGGGAGATTTTGCCCGGCATGGCCTCGCGCAGCGCGTCGGCGTTGCCCACCCCGTTCTGCGCGCTCACCACCAGAGCGCCCTCAGGGAGCGCCCCGGCCATCGCCGCGCCGGCCTCTGCGGTCTGCCCGCTCTTCACGCAGCAGAGCACCGCGTCGCAGCGCGCGAGGGCCGAGACCTCCTCGGTCACTTCGTAGC
>JAEYZO010000402.1 GCA_023428035.1 Pseudomonadota bacterium
CTTCGAGGCCGCCCTCGATCGCTTCTACGCGCGCGACTTCGCCCGGGCGCGGGCCGCCTTCGAGGCCTGCGCCGCCGAGGCCCCGGGCGACCGCGTGCCCGCGATCTTCATCGAGCGCTGCGTCGCCTTCGAGCGCGAGCCGCCCCCCGAGGACTGGGAGGGGGTCGAGCGCGTCGCCTGAGGCCGCGTGGTAGCGTCGCGGGCCCCATGCGCGCCCGCTTGCTTCTCCCGCTCTTCGCCGTCTCCCTCGCCGCCTGCACCGAAGAGAGCCCCCCGCGATGACCTGGCCCGCGGGCAGCGTCGTCGTGCACGCGAGCTCCGCGGACCCCGCGCTCACCGACGCCGTCGACGACCTCGTCGCCGACCTCGGCCGCGTCGCGAACGTCACCGCGCAGCGATCTACCAGCGCCGACCCCGCGGACTGCGTGCCGGGTCAGACCCACGTCTACTTCGCCGCGCCGACGGCCATGGGTCACCGAGACGCCTACTCCATCACCGAGTCGCGCTGCGGCGACGGCCACCGGGTGACCCTCAGAGGCGGAGGCCCCGTGCAGCTCTCCTGGGCCGCCTACGACCTCATGGATCGCCTGGGCGTGCGGTACTTCCACCCCGAGCAGACCTACTACCCGAGCGCGCTCCGGTGGCCCGCGGAGCCGCTGCGCGTCGAGGCTACGCCCTCGTTCCAGATCCGTTCGATCCACGTGCACCGCACGCACCCGGTCGAGCTGCGCGCGCCCCTCGACCGCGCGGGCGTCGACATGGCCGCCCACCAGCGGCGCTGGATCGACTGGAACGTCAAGATGCGCCTCAACGACCTCGACGGGTGGGACGCCGAGTTCGTCGGCGACCGCGCCTACCGCCGGGGCTTTCCCCGCGGCGGGGGCTTCACGCTCCTGGGCGCGCAGCAGGGCCAGGTGGGCCTGCTCAACCCCGACGACCCGCGGCCGGAGAACGAGCAGATCGCCGACGGCATCGAGCGCTCCCTCGCGCCGCGAGAGGGCTTGCCCCCCGCGACGCGGCTGGATTTCCAGTTCAACGAGAGCGAGTTCACCGAGGCCGACGACCAGCTCACCGTGCAGCGGCTCACGTACATCTCGAACTACGTCGCCGAGCGCCACCCCGAGGTCTCGCTCTGGACCATCAACCACGGCACCGCGTCGGAGCCCACGGACCACTACCGCGTGCGCTACTTCGACCTGCCGCAGTTCGCCCCGACGAACCTCGGCGTGAAGGTGCACACGCTGATGTTCTACGACCTCGAGCGCCCCGCGAACGTCTACGGCAACCCTGACTTCTCGGGCCTCCTCGCGTGGGTGCGGCAGGAGGCCCCGCGGCGCAGGATCATCCACTACCCCGAGTCGAGCTGGTGGCTGACCTTCGACCTGCCGGTGCCGCTCTACCTCGCGCCCGCGACCGTCGAGGCGCGGCAGCACGACCTCGAGCTCCTGAGGCCGCTCCTCTCGACCTCGCCCTCGGCCACGACGGGGGTCTACGGCCACCACATCTTCTCGTCGGGCCAGGAGTGGGGCTACTGGCTCATCGACTGGTGCTTCGCGCGCATGAGCTGGGACGCGACCACCACCGCGCAGCGCTGCGTCGCGGACTTCACCTCGATCTTCAACCGCGGCGACGAGGTGGCCGCGGTGCTCGCCGAGGTCGAGCGACGGCAGGTCGCCGACATGCGAGACCCCGAGCTCGTGCGCTTCCTCGTGGGCAGCGACGACGCGACGGAGACCGCCTTCCGCGCCGGGATCGTCTTTCACCCCCTGCCCCCCGCCCCGGCCGAGCTCGTCGAGTGGGACGACGCCCGCGCCGCCACGCTGGAGACGCGCTCCCTCGCGCCGCTGCGCGCGATGGCCGCGGACTACGAGCGCTGGGCGGGCCGCCTCGACGCGGTCCTCCCGATGCAGGACGAGCGGCAGGCCCCGTGGCTCCGCGAGGTGCGCGACGGGCTCAAGGTCTTCGGCCTGCGCGCCGCGCACGCGGTGGCCGTGTACGAGACCGCCCTCGCGGTGCGAGCCGCGGTGCGCTCGGGAGACCCCATGGGCCTCGCCAACGCGCGCATGGGGCTCACGCGCGCGACCGCGATCACCGAGCAGGCCCGCGCCGTGGTTCGTTCGCGGGAGATGGACTACCGCTACCCCGCGGCGCTCTCCACCGCGGGCGACGAGGTGGGCGCCCCCGGCGCGATCCCCAACGGCACGGTCTACCCGTACCGCGTGCTCTCGCGCACGCACCGGATGTTCTACTGGACGCGCCCGGACGAGCAGCTCCGCGCGCTCCTCGACCGCGGCGTCGACCCGGTGCGCGTCGACCGACGGATGATCCTCACGACGGAGTCGCTCTCGCCCTCGCTCCTCGTGGGCGCCGCGACGAACGTCTCGATCGACTGGGGCGACGGCCAGAGCTCGATGGCCCTCGGCGCGCACAGCTACGCCGCGCAGGGCCTCTTCGACTGGAGGCTCCAGGCCACCCACTCGGGGGGAACGCTCGACTGGCGCGATCAGGTCGCGGTGGTCGCGCGTCGCTGGCTCTTCCGCAAGGGCAGCCTGCGCATCACCCAGCCCATGGGCGCGTCGCTACTGAACGGCACGCTCCCCGGCTTCGAGCTGGGCACCGGCGCCGACGCCATGGGCGACTTCATGGCCCTCGGCCGCGTCGACGGCGACGCCCCGATCAGCGCCCGCGGGAGCCTCTCGCGCCGCGCCCGCACCGGCATGAGCAGCGGCCCGCAGGACCTCGACCTCGACGTGTCGGGGGTCGGCGCCCTCACGATCTTCGGCTCGACGATGACCCTCGACACCTCCGGCGCGCGGCCCGCCCTCGCGATCGCGGGCGAGCTCTCGACGCAGCGTGTGATCGAGCTCCTCATCTCCGTCGGCGGTTTCGACGAGCAGGGCGCGCGCAGGCTCGTCGCGTCGATCCTCGGGTTCACCCCGATGACCCTCCCCGAGCGGGTGTCGTTCCGCGTGGAGGCCGCGGGCGACGAGGTGCGCTGACGCTCAAGCCGCGACGTCGGCGAGGTGCTTGAACGCGAGGTCGAGGTTGTCGTTCTGCGAGGGGTGAAAGCCCCTGCGGAAATACTGCTTCAGCCCGTTCACGAAGACCTCGCGCAGCACCGGCCGCTGCCTCTGGAACTCCTTGAACTGCGCGCGCTGCTCGTCCGACACGCGCCGCCCCGCGCGCGCGTCCTGCCGCAGGAGCATCAGCGTCGCGGCGGACCAGAACGCGGCGAGGCCCACCGTCGCGACGGCCATGCCCCCCATGCGCAGCGCGTACGACGGGTTCACCGACTGGAGCACGTCGTAGGCGACGCACTTGTGCTCGATCTCCTCCGCGGCGTGCCACTTCAAGAGCGCCTGCATCTGCGGGTGCGCCACGTCGAGCGTCCCGAAGGCCAGCGCGCCCTCGGCCATGATCGCCGTGTAGTGCTCCAGCGCCGCCGTCACCGCGAGCCGCATCGCCGGGGGGAACGCGGGCTCCGCGATCTTCCACGCGAGGCGCTCGTACACCTTCAAGAAGCCCTCGATCTCGTAGCCCTGCCTCCGCAGCACCTCGTAGTGCTCCAGGTGCGCGGCCCCGTGCCGGGCCTCTTGCGCGAAGAAGCCCTTCACCTGCTCGCGCAGCTCGGGGTCGGTGATGCCGTCGGCGTAGTGGTTCACCGAGCGGATGAAGAAGCGCTCCCCCAGCGGGAAGAGCAGGTTCACCCCGTTGGCCATGTGCGTGCCGATGGGGTTGTCGCCCATCCAGTACCGGGGCACCTCGGAGTAGTCGAAGCTCGGAGACCGAGGCGTGATACGGTGCCCCGCGCGCGCGGCCGTCGAGGTCGCAGGTTCCATGGCTGTTGACTCCTGTTCAACGGATGATGGACCTCGCTGAATCTGAGTCAACAGGGGGCGTCGATGTCCGTCGACGTGAGCGCGGCGCGGATAGCGGAACGCTCGTCGACCCCACAGGGCCTGCGACGGGTCTCCAACGCGTCATTCGAGACGCGAGCTGGGACATCGGTCACCCGCTCCATTTCCGCGTGTTCATGCGAGATGAATAGGGCGGTCGACGATTGCCCCATCGACTCGGCTTCCGCTGCGCGCGGGCGGCTCGATAGAGCTCGCGCCCGCCACCGACGCAATTCCCGAGACGGAGGAGGACGCCGCGTGGCTCGCGCGCACATGACATATCCTCCCCCGCGCATGACGAAGGCGAAGGCGACCCGCGCTCGTCCCCCGCGCGGCGACGCCGTCTCGGGCACCGGCGTGCGCATGGACACCGACGCGCGGCGCGCGCAGCTCCTCGAGCTCGGCATCGCGGCCTTCGCGACGCGCGCCTACGACGAGGTGCAGATCGACGACCTCGCCCGCGCCGCCGGCATGTCGAAGGGCCTGCTCTACCACTACTTCCCCACCAAGCGGGACTACTACGTCGCCACCGTGCGCGAGGCCGCGCGGCGCCTCCTCGCGCTCACCGACATCGACCCCTCGCTGCCCCCGCTGGAGCGCCTCCTCGAAGGGATGCGCCGCTACCTCGACTTCGCCGAGCGCCACGCCCGCGCCCACGTCGCGCTCCTCCGCGGGGGCATCGGCTCCGACGCCGACGTCACCGAGATCATCGAGTCGACCCGACGCACCCTCATCGAGCGGCTCCTCCGCGGCACCGGCGAGCACCACCCCTCGCCCGAGCTGCGCCTCTCGCTCCGAGGCTGGGTCGCCTTCGTCGAGGCCACCTCCCTCGACTGGCTCGAGCAGCGCGACATCGACCGCGAGGCCCTCATGGCCCTGTGGCTCCGGGTGCTCGTAGGGCTCCTGCCCGACTCGGTGCGCGCCCTCGCCGGGGTGTAGAACCTCCCCCCGTGAGCACGCATCACCCCGGGCACCTCATCGACGGACGCCTCTGCGAGCCCGACGCCCCCGACGGAGCCCTCGCCTCGCGCTGCCCCGGAGACCTCTCCCTCGCGATCCGCGAGCAGCCCTTCGCGCTCTCCTCCGTCGACGACGCCGTCGACGCCGCGCGGCGCGCCTCCCGAGCGTGGGCGGCGCTGCCCATCACCGCCCGCGTCGAGCACCTCACGCGCTTCAAGGGAGCGCTCGCCTCCCACGTCGACGAGGTCGGCCGCGCCATCTCCCTCGAAGTCGGAAAGGTCCTCCGCGAGGGCGTCGCCGAGGCGAAGGCGATGATCGCCAAGGTCGACATCGCCGTCGGTGAGGGCCTCGACCTCGTGCGCGACGAGGCCCTCGACGGCGGGCGCATGGGCTGGCGCTGGCGCCCCCACGGGGTCCTGGCCGTGATCGGCCCCTTCAACTTCCCGCTGCACCTCGCGCACGGCCACGTCGTGCCGGCGCTGCTCGCGGGCAACGCCGTGGTGTTCAAGCCCAGCGAGGTCACCCCCGGCTGCGGCGCCCTCTACGCGCGCCTCGCGCTGCTCGCGGGGCTACCCCCGGGCGTGCTCAACGTCATACACGGCGACGCGACCGTCGGCGCTCGGCTCTCGTCGCACCCCGACGTCGACGGCGTGCTCTTCACCGGCTCCTACGCGGTGGGGAGGCGCATCCTCGAGGCCAACGCCGCGGAGCCCGGACGCATGATCGCGCTGGAGCTCGGAGGCGTGAACCACGCCGTGGTGCTCGACGACGCGCCCTTCGAGAAGGCCGTCGCCGACGTGGCGATGAGCGCCTTCCTCACGTCGGGGCAGCGCTGCACCTGCGCGAGCCGCGTGGTGGTCGAGCGCGCGATCGCCGACCGCTTCACCGACGCCCTCGCCGCCGTGGCGAGGGACCTCGCCGTGGGTCACCCCCTCGACGCGACGGCCTTCATGGGTCCGCTCGCGAGCGAGGCCGCCCTGCGTCGCTTCGACGACGTCGAGGCGATGGCCGAGTCCGAGGGCGTCACCCTGGTCGAGGCCCCGCGAACGCCGTCCGTCTCGTGGGAGGGCCGCGCGCTCGAGGGCTGCTACGCCGCGCCGCGGGTGCGTCGGGTGAGCGCCGTCGCGAGCGACAGCCTCTGGAGGAACACCGAGGTCTTCGGGCCCTCCGTCGCGGTGCACGCCGTCGACGACCTCGACGAGGCCCTCGCGCTGGTGAACGGCACCGACTACGGCCTCGCCGCCGGGATCTGGACCTCCTCCGAGGCGAGCTACGAGCGCTTCGCGGGCGAGGTGAGCGCGGGCTCGGTGACCTGGAACGCGCCCACCGCGGGGGCGTCGAGCCGGCTCCCCTTCGGTGGAATGAAGCGCAGCGGCAACCACCGCCCCGCGGGGGTCTTCTCGTCGCGCTACTGCGCGTGGCCGATGGCGTATACGAAGGGCGCGGCGGAGCTCGACCCGGCGACCCTGCCGCCGGGCCTGCCGCGAGGGGCGATCGTCAGGGCGTAGCGGTCGCGGCGTTCGCCGCCGGGGCGTTGCCCGCGGGGGCGCTCGGGGTCGACCCGCTGTCGGTCTCGCCCGCGCTCGACGTCGGCGCGCGGAGGAGCTGCTCCAGCCGCGAGCGGCGCTCGGCCTCGGGCATCCGCAGCACCTCGCCGGTGTCGAGGGTGAGCATCGGGAGCGCGCCCGAGTTCACCACGGGGAGGTGACCGTCCCAGCGCTGGAGCTGGCGGTACGCGATCACCTCCCGGGACATCGACAGCCGGATGATCTCGTTGGCCTGCGCCTCGGCGCGCGCGCGGATCAGGAGCGCGTCGGCCTCGCCGCCCGCCCGCTGCCGCGCCGACTCGGCCTCGCCGCGGGCGCGCGTGATCGACTGATCGGCCTCGGCCCTGATCTGCCGCACGCGGTTCTCAGCCTGGATCGCGTTCTGCGTGGCCTCCATCGCGCGGTTGATGGCGGCCACCACGTTCTCGGGCAGCCGCAGGGCGGAGTTGAACGAGAGCTGGTCGACCACGAAGCCGTCGGGCCCCAGCCGCGCCTGCACCTCGCGCTGCGCGCTCTGGAGGAGCCGGGTCTTGCCCGAGCCGTAGATCTCCTGCACGGGCAGCGCGGCGGCGGCCTCGTTGATGACCTCGCGCACCACGTTGCGCACGTAGCCGTGCGCGAGCACGTTCAGGTCGCGCTGGCGAAAGCGCGCGTAGAGCTGCGGGGCCTTCTGCGCGTCGATGTGGAACGCGAGGCCCACGTCGGCGTTCACCGACACGCCCTCGCTCGACGCGAAGGAGATCGACTCGTCGCCGGCCGAGTTCTCCCGCGGGTCCTTCGACCACACCACGTTCTGCACGCTGGTGGGGAACTCGACCACCATCTCGGTCAGCGGGTTGTAGGCCACCCAGCCCGTCACGATCGGCGCGCTCTGGATCCCGCGGTCGCTCCCCGCGAGCCGCACCCTGATCCCCACGAAGCCCGGCTCGACCCGCGTGCAGCTCGCCGAGCCCACCACGCACGACAGCACCAGCACCGCGAGCGTGATCGCCGCCCGACGGATCGTCGCCCCCGTCACCCCCGGCGAGAACGACACGTTATTCCCCTTCGCCATCGAGTCACCTCCTTCCGAGCAGCCGCACCGCCACCGCGACGTGCAGCGCCACCAGGCTCGCGAGCATCAGCACGCCCGCCCAGAAGCGACCGTCGTCGTGCGCGTTCAGGCGCTCCGCCACCCGCGCGTGGAGCCACAGGTCCATCGCCCCGAGGGCCACCACCGCGAACACCGCCGTGGTCCACCGGTACCGCTCGCCCTTGAGCGAGCGGTTCTCGCTCCTGAGGCGCTCGACCTCCTCGCGCAGGCCGTCTCGCTCGTCGCGGTACGGCCCCGGGCTCTCTTCACCCATCGAGCGCGCTTATCCCACGCCCCGCCGGGCCCCGCCACCGCGGCCTCGCCCCGGGGGTGCGCGCGGCACCGACCCGGTGTACCGTCCGCCGCCGCTCCCGCCCCGCCCGGAGGTCTCGTGCGATCCCGCTCGTCCTTGCTCAGCCTGCTCGCGCTCCTCGGCGTGGGCTCGACCCTCGCCCCCGCCGCCGACGCCATCACCGTCGCCCGAGTGACCCGCCGCGGGTACATCCTCACCGACGACCCCGGCGACAGCTTCTACGGCGACCAGATCCCCGTCAGCAACCAGCGCACGATGGTCGGCTTCATCGCCGACGTGACCCGCGCGCTCTCCGAGGTACCGGGCTTCCACGCGGGGCGCTTCCTCGCGACGATGCAGCTCCCGGTCACCCAGAACCCGCTCGCGTTCTACCTCCCGATCCGCAACGACGTCCGCGGCATCGGCCAGCGCTCCTCCGTCGACGGCCGCTCGGAGCTCTTCGACACCAACCCCGCGTTCGGCACCGCCTTCGACATCGACGGCTTCCTCTACCTGAACTCGCTGCGCTACTACACCGAGCCCCGCGCGGTGAATTTCGGGCGCTACCTCATCTGCACCCAGGAGTTCGGTCACCGCTTCGGCGCCAACGTCGAGGTCGGCCCCTACCCCACGGGCCTCCCCACCGACGCCGGCGCGCAGGAAGACGCGGGGGTCGACCCCGACGCGGGCGAGCCC
>JAEYZO010000408.1 GCA_023428035.1 Pseudomonadota bacterium
ACCACGCTGAGCACCTTGCTGTTCATCACGAGTTCCTCCGATGGGGGATGGCGCGCGCCTCGACCCGCGAGGGAGCGTTCGGGCGCGGGGAGACTTACGGGGCCTCGGGGGGGAGATTCACCACGGGCCCCGCGCCGGTGTCGACCCCGAAGCGCCGTGAAGATGGGCTTGAAGCCCGGGCGTGACCTCGACGACCCTCAAGGGTCAACGACCCACCGACCCACCGGGGGGCGCAGCAGGAGCGACGCGATGGCAGGGCCTGACGGCAACGTGCGAATCCTCGTGCAGGACGACCGCACCGGGATGCAGCGACCCACGCTGCGCCGGGCGTTCCTCGACCACGTGCAGTACTCCCAGGGAAAGCACCCCGGGAGCGCGACGGTGTACGACCGCTTCAACGCCCTCGCGCTGATGGTGCGCGACCGGCTGGTGCACCGCTGGCAGGCCACCGCGGCGGCGTACTACCGCGCCGACGCCAAGCGCGTGTACTACCTCTCCGCGGAGTTCCTCCTGGGGAGGGCGCTGCGCAACAACCTCATGGCGGTGGGGCTCCTCGACGACGTGCGCGAGGTGCTCGCGGAGCTCAACGTCGACCTCGACGAGCTGTTGGAGCAGGAGCCCGACGCGGGCCTCGGCAACGGCGGCCTCGGACGTCTCGCCGCGTGCTTCCTCGACTCCCTCGCGACGCTCGGGTACCCCGCGTACGGCTACGGGATCCGCTACGAGTTCGGCATCTTCGAGCAGCGCATCGAGGCCGGCTGGCAGGTCGAGCGCCCCGACGAGTGGCTGCGCTTCGGCAACCCCTGGGAGATCGTGCGGCCCGAGTACACCGCCACCGTGGGCTTCGGCGGCCACGTCGAGGACCACGCCGACTCCGACGGCCGCTGGGGCGTGCGCTGGGTGCCCGCGGTGAAGCTCATGGGTGTCCCCTACGACACACCCATCGCGGGCTTCGGCGCGCAGAACGTGAACACCCTTCGCCTCTGGCGCGCGCGCGCCTCGGAGGAGTTCGACCTCGACATCTTCAACCGCGGCGACTACGTGCGCGCCGTCGAGGAGAAGAACGCCACCGAGACCATCTCGAAGGTGCTCTACCCCTCCGACTCGACCTGGGCCGGGCGCGAGCTGCGCCTGCGGCAGCAGTACTTCTTCGTCGCCTGCGCGATCCACGACATCGTGCGGCGCTACCGCAAGACCCACGGTGACTTCTCGCGCTTCTCCGAGAAGGTCGCGATCCAGCTCAACGACACGCACCCCGCCATCGCCGTGGCCGAGCTCATGCGCGTGCTCGTCGACGTGCACCGCGTACCCTGGGACCCGGCCTGGGAGCTCACCCGCGCGACGCTCGGGTACACCAACCACACGCTCCTCGCAGAGGCCCTCGAGCGCTGGCCCGTGGCGCTCTTCGAGCAGCTCCTGCCGCGGCACCTGCAGATCATCTACGAGGTCAACGCGCGCTTCCTCCGGCAGGTGATGAACCGCTGGCCGTCAGACACCGCGCGGGTGACCCGCATGAGCCTCATCGAAGAGGGCCCCGAGCGGCAGATCCGCATGGCGCACCTCGCGGTGGTGGGCTCGCACAAGGTCAACGGCGTGGCGGCGCTGCACACCGAGCTCTTGAAGCGCGACGTGCTCACCGACTTCGCCGAGCTCTGGCCCGAGCGCTTCACCAACAAGACCAACGGGGTGACCCCGCGGCGGTGGCTCCTCGCGTGCAACCCGCGCCTCGCCGACCTCGTCACCGAGTGCGCGGGCCCCGGGTGGGCGACGGACCTCGACCGGCTGGAGTCCTTCGCGTCGCACGCCGACGACCCCGCGGTGCGCGAGCGCTTCGCGGCCATCAAGCGCGCCAACAAGGTCGCCTTCGCGGAGTTCATCGCGCGCGCCACGGGCCTGCGCGTGTCGCCCGACGCGATGTTCGACGTGCAGGTCAAGCGCATCCACGAGTACAAGCGGCAGCTCCTCAACGCGCTGCACATCGTGGGGCTGTACCTCAGGGCCAAGCGCGACCCGACCTCGCTCGGCGCGCCGAGGTTCTTCCTCTTCGGAGGCAAGGCCGCGCCGGCGTACCGCCAGGCCAAGGTGATCATCCGCTTCATCAACGCCGTGGCCGACGTGGTGAACTCCGACGCGAGCGTGCCCGGCCTCAACGCGCTGTTCCTGCCGAACTACAGCGTGTCGATCGCCGAGCGGATCCTCCCCGCGGCGGACCTCTCGGAGCAGATCTCCACCGCGGGCAAGGAGGCCTCGGGCACGGGCAACATGAAGTTCGCGCTCAACGGCGCGCTCACCGTGGGCACCCTCGACGGGGCGAACATCGAGATCCGCGACGCGGTGGGGCCGGAGAACTTCTTCCTCTTCGGGCTCACCGCCGACGAGGTCTCCGACGCCAGGCGCAGCGGCTACCGCCCGAGGGACTTCTACGAGCGCGACGCGGAGCTCCGCGAGGTGCTCGACCTCATCCGCTCGGGCTTCTTCTCGGTGGGGGAGCCCGGGCTGTTCCGCCCGCTCGTCGACGGGCTGCTGGAGCACGACCCGTACATGGTGCTCGCCGACTACGCGGCCTACGCGCAGGCGCAGCGCGAGGTGAGCGCGGCCTGGGGCGACCGCGAGCGCTGGAACCGCATGGCGATCCTCAACGTGGCCCGCATGGGTCGCTTCTCGTCGGACCGCACGATCCGCGAGTACGCCGACGAGATCTGGGGCGCGACGACCGTCAGGGTCGAGGCCATCACGCCCGTGGAGTGACCAATACCCCCCGCGCAGGGATCTTCACCTCCCGCGGCGGGGGTGCGACCCTCGCGCCCCATGCGGACTCGATTCCTTCTCCCCCTCCTCCCCCTCACCCTGCTCGCGGCC
>JAEYZO010000457.1 GCA_023428035.1 Pseudomonadota bacterium
CTGCGGCGCGTGCGGGCGCGCGTGCGGCGCGGGCACGGCCTGCTCGGGCGGGGTGTGCGCGACGGTCTGCGCGGGGGGCACCACCTACTGCGGCGGGAGCTGCGTCGCCCTGCAGAGCGACGCGCGCAACTGCGGCGGCTGCGGCAACCTCTGCCCCGGCGGCTTCGTGTGCCGCTCCGCCGCGTGCGCCCAGGCCGCGCCCTCGAACGACACCTGCGCCGGCGCGCCGACGCTCTCGTGGAGCGGCAGCGAGGTGACCGCCACGGGGACGAACGTCGGCGCGACCTCGCAGCTCTCGTCGCCCTGCGGCATCGGCTCGAACGAGGTGTTCTGGCGCTTCACCGTGCCGGGCCCCTCGCGGGAGCTGGTCTACGTCGACACCTACGGCAGCGACTTCGACACCGTCGCGTACTTCGTGAGCGCCGCGTGCGGCGCCCTCTCGGGGAGCACCACCCCCGGCGACAACCTCTGCAACGACGACGGGGGGCTCGTGGGCTGCTCGTCGGCGGGGCTCCAGTCGACCATCGTCGCGCTGCTGAACCCCGGCACCTACTACGTCGCCGTCGCGGGCTACTTCGGCTCCGCGGGGAACATCAACCTCAGGGTGCAGCACCTCGCCGTGGGCAACGGCGCGGTGTCGACGCTCGGCGCGGGGGCGACCAACCCCTCGGGCGCGACCGCGGGCGCGGGGCAGATCTCGTCGTGCACGGGCTCGGGCCCCGAGAACACCTACTGGTGGCGCACCTGCGGCGACTTCGGCGGCGGCGCCTTCTCGGCCACCACCTGCTCCCGCGCGTCGTGGGACACCGTGCTCTACCAGCGCAACGGCTCCGGCGCGTCGACGCTCTGCAACGACGACGCGTGCGGCTTCCAGTCGAGCATCTCGGGCTCGGTCCCCCCCGGGCCGGGCCTGCACACCCTCACCGTCGACGGCTTCGGCGGCAACAGCGGCAGCTACACCGTCGCGGTCTCCCGCCCATGAACCCCTGAAATCTTGCGACCCGCCACAAAATCAGGGGGGCGGCTTGAAACAGAGAACGCCTCTCAATATCCTCCCCGAGTCAGCTCTGGCGCTGGCCGGAGTAGGAAATCACTTCGAGAGGTTCCGATGGTCGTCTGTGTGTGCCGGGGGGTTCGTTGCAACGCGGTTCGGTCGGCGATCCGCTCGGGGGCGCACAGCGTCGACGCGGTGGGCGACGCCTGCGACGCGGGCACCGACTGCGGCTCGTGCCACGGCGCGATCGAAGACCTCATCGAGGAGCACCACGAAGAGGTCTCGGCGCGGGTGCACCTGCCGATGGTGACCGCGGCCTGAGAATGAGAAGCGCACGCGCGGCGCGCTGAATTGCGGCCCGGCGACATCCGATCTGGTAGGGGAGCCCCATCTGGAGGTCGTCATGAAGGGAGAAGCCGCGATCATCGATCTACTGAACACCGTGCTCACGGGTGAGCTCACCGCGGTGAACCAGTATTTCGTCCACGCGAAGATGTGCCGCAACTGGGGCTACCACCGCCTCGCGGAGCACATCCGGCACGAGTCGATCGACGAGATGAAGCACGCCGACAAGCTCATCGACCGGGTGATCTACCTCGAGGGCGTCCCCAACGTGCAGCGCCTCGAGAAGATCAACATCGGCGAGGAGGTGCCCGAGCAGCTCAGGCTAGACCTCGAGCTCGAGCGCGCGGCGCTCAAGCGCCTGAACGACGGCATCAAGCTCTGCCGCGAGCACCTCGACCACGGGAGCGAGGCGCTGCTCAAGGAGATCCTCGTCTCGGAGGAGGAGCACGTCGACTGGCTCGAGGCGCAGCTCGACCAGATCAAGCAGATGGGCGTGGAGAACTACCTCGCGCAGCAGGTGAAGGAGGGCTGAGCGCCCTCCCGCTGGCCCTCGACGGTCACGGCACGAACACGCGCCGCGGCGGGGGCGCGTACTGCCCGGGGAAGGGGTTCGCGGCGTCGCGGGCCTGGAGCTCGTCGAGGTCCGACGGCGACCAGCCGTTCTCGGCGAAGAGGGCGACGCCGATGACCCCGACGTTGCGCGCGTCTCCGCGCTCCGCAGCGTAGCTCTCGCCCACCGCGCCGAAGCGGAACGCCGCCACGGTGTTCGAGCTCTGCCTGAAGCCCTCGATGGTGATGTGCCCGCGCGGCGCGATGAGGTAGCCCCGGTAGCCCGTCGAGGCCGGGCGCCCGTTGATGACGTCGAGCCCGTCGACACTCACCACGGCCTCGAAGCGCTGGTCGGAGAGGTTCTCGACGAGGATCGTGTAGCGCTGCCCGGCCTGGCCGATGACGTACATCCGGTCGCCGGTGGAGTGCCCCGGGAGGGCCTCGCCGCGCTCGTCTCGGAGCGACACCCGCACGCTGTCGCGGAAGACCGGGAACCACTGCGCGCCCGCGGTGGCGACGCGGTGCGAGGCCTGGAGCGCCGCGAGCCGAGCGTCGTTGTAGTGGATCATCGCCGCGGCGAAGGGCTGCGCGCTGGAGCGCTCGAAGGGCGTGTGGCGCACCGCGGAGTAGCGGGTCTCGCCCCAGCTCGTGGC